>NZ_JAOVQN010000055.1:0-4284 GCF_025673445.1 Ruegeria marisflavi | reverse complement strand
ATTCTGTCGGCTGGTGAGGCTGCGCTCCGAGTTGAAATGGTTGAAGACCGAGGCGTGGACGGAAGCAAATTTCTGCAGACTTCGCATGCGCCGAAAGCGTTGCATTGCCCGCTCTCGTCGTCGGAATGGCAGGTGCGAGTTTTCAGCCCTGTTGTTCAGCCAGCGGCCCGTTTCCTGCCTGTGGGCATTGCCGATGTCCTTCATCGCCGCGCCGTAGGACCTCAGCCGGTCAGTCACCAGGGCATGGGGTCGACCATGGCGTTTCATTGATTTTCTTAGGAATTTCAATGCGGCCGTCTTGTCCCGCTTCTTCGTGACGTAGCTCTCAAGGACTTCGCCCTCGTGATCGACGGCCCGCCAAAGGTAGTGCCTTTCTCCATTGATCTTCACGAACATCTCATCCAGGTGCCAACGCCACTGCGGCCAGGACCGAAGCCGATCGGCGCGTTTCTTGCGGATCTCGGACGCAAACATCGGACCAAATCTTTGCCACCAGAACCGACCGTTTCGTGGCTGACATCGACACCGCGCTCGTGAAGCAGATCCTCGACATTGCGCAGTGACAGCGGAAATCTGACGTACAGCATCACCGCCAGACGAATGATCTCTGGGCTGCTATGGAAGTATTTGAACGGATCACGTTTAGGCATGCCGACAGGCTACGAGACCGCCCTGCCCGCCTCAACTGGATTCCTTCTGACACCGCCGATCCTCGTCCTTGATTATCAAACAGTCGTTTGTTAGAACGCGTTTCATAAGGCAGGTTTTGGATCAGCAATCCTGCCTTGCCCTGTCGGCGTAGAGTTCATGGACGGTCCGCACATGACGGCACTTTTGATGACGCAGGCTCTCAATAAGACGGGCGCATTTCTCGATCTTCGGACAAGGCTGCGCGATGCCCTGCGTCGTGAGCCAGTCCCCTCGCCAACAAGCGCATGCCCAACGGCACCTAATCGCCTTCGCCCCATGCAACCGAACCAAGGAGTAGACGAATGTACCTGACAGAGGAACAGATCGCTGAGTACGAAGACAAAGGCTATGTGCTTGTCAAAAATATGCTCACGGCGGACGAACTCGCTGTTCTCGAATCCGCCTTGCAGGACCTCGGCAAGCATGACGGGCCCGAAGTCTCGCGCGAAGCCGATGGGTCGCCGCATGTCGTTTACGGGATGCACGCGCTCGACGAACGCTTCTCCGCTTTGGCCCACCATCCGAAGCTTGTGGGGGCTGCGGAAGAGTTGCTCCATCAGCAGATCTACGTCCATCAGTCCCGCGTCAATATCAAGCAAAAGGGCGGCGCGATCGTAGACTGGCACCAGGACTTCGGCACATATCATCGCGTCGATGGTGTACCCGAACCCAAGGGTCTGATGATCTCGATTCTGCTGGACGAATGCACGCCTTGCAACGCTCCGCTGATGTGTGTGCCCCGAACCCAGCATGCAGGCATCGTGCAGGAGGCGAGCGTCAACAAGAACGCCGAGGACCACGGAGCTGCCGCCAAGTACCGGTATGACATTCCCCATGAGACACTTGATCGGCTGGTGAAAGAAAACGGGTTGGAGGCCATCACCGGGCCCGCAGGTTCCATCCTCTTCATGAACATGAATGTTGTGCATGGCTCGACCGTGAACATCACGCCCCTGCGCCGGACAATCCTCTACCTCAACGTTTGCACGATCGACAATCGGGGCACTGCATTTGCGCGGCCGGAGTATCTTGCCGCGCGTGACTTTTCTCCGATCATTCCCGGCGAGGCTGACGTCCTGAGCAAATTCGCAACCGCCTAGTTGGAGATCGGTCGATGCGCAGCAATCCCGTCAAAAAGGCCTTGCAACGAGGTGAGAACGCCTTTGGGACAATGATCTTCGAACTGACATCGCCGGGCCTTCCAGCGATCCTGGCCTCGGCGGGCGCTGATTTCGCGCTTTATGACATGGAGCACAGCGGCTTCGATTTGGACGAAATGAAGCGGCAGTTTTCCTACATGAGGGGCCTCGACCTGGTTCCGATCGTTCGACCGCCGGGCAAACAGTATCAGTTCGTGTCGCGCCTGCTCGACCTCGGCGCAATGGGATTGATGATGCCGATGGTCGAGTCTGCGGAGGAAGCGCGCGACATCGTGTCCTGGACGCGCTATCCGCCAAAAGGGCAACGCGGCGCCATGTTCGGCGGGGCCCACGACGATTATGCAGGGGGCGATATCGCGGAGAAGATGCGGATCGCTGAGGACCGCACGATCGTCTTGGCGATGATTGAAACCGAGCGGGGGGTCGCAAACGTCGACGAGATCATGGCAGTCGATGGTATCGACGGCGCGCATCTTGGTCAGTTCGACTTGTCCCTCTCGCTTGGTATTCCCGGGCAAACAGACAGCCCGCGCATTAACGAAGCTATTGATGCGATGCTGGCCGCCTGCCAGCGCCACGGCAAATTCGCGGCCTGCATGGCACCGACCGTCGAGATTGCGCGGGCATGGATGGATCGGGGGTTCACCATGGTGTCCTATTCCTACGACATCGGCCTTCTGGCGAATGGCTTAGCGGATGGGATCAACACCCTGAAAGGCTGATCGCGGCGAAGGATTCCGGACGACCGGATTCGGCAGCGCATGCGCGCTACGCCATCATGCTGCCATCGGCCAAATAGACCGCGCCTGTGACGAACGCGGCCTCATCGCTGGCGAGGAACAGCATGACATTTGCGATCTCTTCGGGCGTGGCATAGCGGCCGATCGGCATGTTGCTCTGCATGACGGATTTTGCGCGCTCAGCCGCCCCCGGAGCGAGCCCTTCTTCCAGACTACTCATCATTCGGGATGCCACAGGGCCGGGATTTACCGTGTTGACGCGGATATTCTGTGCCGCGACCTCCTTGGCCGCGGATTTCATCAAACCGATCACCGCGTGTTTGCTCGTGGAATAAGGGGCAACCTGAGCCGATCCGCGAATGCCTGCGACGCTTGAGGTGATGACGATGCTTCCTCCTCCGCGCGCGGCCATCGTCGGAAGGACTGCCTTCATCCCAAGAAACGGCCCTTTCACGTTGACCGCCATGACCCGGTCAAAGAGCGCCTCGTCACTATCGACGATCGGCCCCACGGCCCCCTCTGTTTCGGCATTGGCCAGAAGGATGTCCACTCCGTCAAAGCAACGAATTGCTTCGGCCACCATTGCTGCATTGTCCCGGGCAGAGGTCACATCCGCAGCAAAGGACCTGACATTCTCGCAGTCCAAGTCCTTGCAAACGGCTTGCAATGCAGCGCTTTCCAGATCGACCAGAAGTACGCGAGCACCTTCCGCTGCAAACCGCCGCGCAGCCGCTTTCCCGATGACACCTGCCCCGCCAGTTATAATCGCGACCTTGCCGGACAGACGTCCCATAGTGCCACTCCCCTGAACCCAAACCTGTGGCGGCTTGGCCCTATCTCGCCGTATACCCGCCATCGACCGGCACTGCTGCGCCCGTCACAAAACTCGCCGCGTCGCTGGCCAGGAATGCTGCAACTTCGGCCACTTCATCTGGCTGCCCGAGACGCCCCATCGGGTGCAGCGATCTGAGAAAGTCCATGCCTTCGGTGCCGCGCAGCGTCGAGATAATGGGGGTTTCGACATAGCCGGGGCACACCGCATTGACCCGCACACCTGCCTTTGCGAAGGCCAGCGCGAACTGTCTGGTCAACCCGACCACGCCATGTTTGCTTGCGACATAGGCACTGAGGGACCCGGTCAACTGCGTGTTGTCGTGATAATCCTCGGCCCACATCAGTCCGCCCAGCCCGGCAATGGAGGATGTGTTCACAATCGCTCCGCCGCCCTGCTCCGCCATGATCGGGCAGGCATGGCTCAACCCGAAATAGACGCCGTCCAGGTTGATGGCCGTCGTCGTCTCCCAATCCTTGCCGCCTACGCCTGCGTTGTTCATAAGGATATCCAGCCGCCCGTAATCGCGATGGGTCTTCCGGATCGCCTCCCGAACCGCCTGTTCGTCGGCGCTGTCCAGCATCATGCTCGATGCCAGCCCACCGGCCAAATCTGCTGTTTCCTGCGCCGTTTCCGCGTCGATGTCCGTACAGACCACGCTGGCGCCATCCCGCGCCAGTGCCAGCGCCATGGCGCGCCCGATGCCCGATCCGGCCCCGGTGACAATCGCGACACGGTTCTCAAAACGGGCCATTTGGTCGCCTCCTCCCATTGATTGCCGTCGCTCTAGGGTCTGTTGAGATTCACTTTGAGTTCAGGAGAGCGGCGCAGGCATTGATGATTGCCGTAAAGCTGAGGTCTG
>NZ_JAOVQN010000054.1:0-4498 GCF_025673445.1 Ruegeria marisflavi | reverse complement strand
GTATCCTCGGTCACCGACACATCCGTCGGCGCCCCCGACACCTCCGGCGCGTCGTTCACGGCCGTGACCGTCACTGTGCTATTGATAGACGGTGCCGTGGTATCAGTGCCGCCATTTGCTGTGCCACCACTATCCATCAGGCTTGTGATTGCGAAAACGCGGTCACCGGCCGTCGGAGCGTCGCCCGACACTTCGAACGCCAGGGTGTCGAGAATCTGGCGGGCGTTGGTGGCGAGCGCTGCGCCGGAGATGCTGACCGTCGCGGTGCCGGTTGTGACGGAGACGCTGACACCCAAACCGTTATTTGCAGTTGTCGCGCTATTTCCATTCGTCAGCGCGACCTTGCTACCATCGATCGTCAGCAGTTCCGCTGCGCCGTCCAACAACCCGCTGACAGTCAAGGTCACGAGGAGTTGCTGGCCACTTTCTACTGTCGAGGCTGAAGTGACGGAGAACAGGTCGACCGGCGCACCGTTTTCGGAATAGGTCGTAGTGCCACCAGTTCCAGCGAATATCGGCGCATCGTTCACTGCGGTGATGTTGAGTGTTACTTGCTGCGATGCGGAGGAATCGGAGCCGTCATTTACGGTAATACCGATGGTTCGGGTTGTGGTGCTCGGGTCGTCGCCGCCCAGGTTCTGATAGAGGATGTTGCGCAGCAGAACCTGAACATTGCCGGGCGTAGCATTTGAATTCAAGGAAACTGTGAGGGGGGGGGTACCAGCGGTGCCACCCGCAAAAGTGCCGATAGCGATGCCGTTTGCGTAGACGGTCGAGCCGATCAGGCCGGTTTGGCCGGCGTTGAACCCGGCGTTGGCGATGGAGAGGCGATCTTCGGGCAGGCCGCCCGATAGGAACACCACCTGGACGGACCCACCGTTGAAATTGGCAGAGTCGACATCCGTCACCGTCGAATCGGCCAAAACGTCAACGTTGGTGGTGGTGAAGCCCTCGATGTAGTTAATAGAGTTGCCGTTCAGGTTCGTGATCGTCGGAGCGTCATTCACCGCGGTGATGTCGATATTGATCACCGGATTCGAGGCGAGACCGCCGCCGTTCCCATCCGAGGCCGATACCGTCAACGTCGCCACGTCATTGCCGTTGGCGTTCGACGCGCCAAGATAGCGAACGTTGCTGGCGGTATCGAGGAAAGTATTGATCGCCGAGGCTGAACCACTAAGCGTGAGTGTACGGGCCCCAACGTTGGAAACGGTGACACCGCCACCACTGCTTCCAGACAAGGTTCCCGAACTGGCTTGCAAAGTGACTGTCAGGTTGTCGCCATCTGCATCGACAAAGCTGATCGTCGAGAGGTCGAGGTTGCTGGTCGTATCCTCGGTCACAGTCACGTCCGTCGGTGCGCCCGTCACAGTCGGATCGTTGTTTGCCGGGGGCACGTAGAAGGTTGCGTAGGTCGTCGAGGTTATCGTGGCGCTGGAGGAGATGGTAAAGGCCGTGCCGTTGGAGAAAGTATCGTAGGCAATTGCGTTGGTGGGGATAACGATACCGCCAGAGTTTCCTACCCCCGCCATCCATATGGCAGTGCCACCATTGTTCATGGTAAAGCTATGCATGTCGTAGGGACCGACATCGCCGCCAGAGAGACCTGTATAGGTAAAGGCTGTGGATTCGTTCAGTGATAAAGTACCGTCCCCGTCAGTGATGGTGGCGTCGCGCGGAGAGGTGTCGACTTGGCGACTACGCACAAAATCGGTGGTAAGTGTGCCGTTCGACCAGACACTGTCAAATGTCGCAAATACAAAAAAATCCGCCATGATTATCTCCCAAAAACTCGTGACCTGTACACGTTGCGGTATCGCCCCGGCATCGCTGAACCGATCAACCCATGCGAGATCAATACATCAAAAATCCATCTTTGATATATGATTTTTTGTGCTTTTGGAAAAACTTGGCAGCGTGGCGGACAATTCGAAATCGCGGCCTTTTCCACATGCTCAATTGCGAGGTTCAGGCATCTGTCGGATAGGGTCGCGAAGTATTTGATACAGTTCGGGGCTGTCAGACGGATGAGAACCATTCTCCACAAGGACAAAATAGCCGTCCCTTAAGCCGCGCAGAGACCGCGCCACTCTGCCAGAGCGGCGACGCGATTCATCTTGAAATTCGCTCTGGAGGTGAGACTGCGCTCCGAGTTGAAATGGTTGCAGACAGAGGGGTGGACGGAAGCAAATTTCTGCAGACTTCGCATGCTGCGAAAGCGGAGCATCGCCCGCTCTCGTCGTCGGAAAGGCAGGTGCGAATTCTCAGCCCTGTTGTTCAGCCAGCGACCCGTTTTCTGCTTGTCGGCAATGCCACCAGAACCGGATCGTTTCGTGGCTGACATCGACACCGCGCTCGTGAAACAAATCCTCGACGTTGCGCAGTGACAGGGGAAATCTGACGACAGCATCACCGCGAGACGAATGATCTCTGGGCTGCTGTGGCAGTATTTGAACGGATCACGTTTCGGCATGTCAACAGGCTACGAGAGCGCCCTGCCCGTCTCAACCGGATTCCTTCTGACACCGCCGTTTTCATTCGACCGCACCCGCTGTTGCGGTCAGATGGCCGCGATCCGTTCCAGCCCAGCGGTGATGCGCGCTCGTAACCGAGCGTCCATCCTGACTTTCGAGACATAGTCCTCAGGCTCGATGCCACGTTCCTTGAACGGTACGATCGCGGCATGGGCAAGGTCCTGCTCCCCGGCCAACGCATGCGCCACCGCAATCAGCAACCAGTCGTAGATGCTGTCGCGTGCGTCGATGTCACGGACGAGATCGGAGGCGGTGCGAAAGTCCCCCGCGATCAATGGTTCCACCACCATCGATATGGACACCCAGATCGGCAGAAGCGGGTTGCGCTCCCGGGCCGCCCGTACGAGTTCGAGCCCCCTATCAACATCCCCCGATTTTGCGAGCCAACCACCGACCATGGCCATCATGAGCGTTGCGTTGGGATTTGCGTCGATCGCGCGCGAAATAAGGTTCCGGTAACGTGCTGCGTCCCCACGGGCTTGGGCAAAAGCGGCAGCGGCAAACAGAGCTTCCTGGCAATTCGGCGCCAGTGCGATGGCCTTCTCTGCGTGGATCCGCCCCGTCTCAATAACGTCTTCCACACTCGCGCTGCCGAGCGTCGCTGCCTCAATCAGCGTAATGGCAACCAATGCATGAGCGAGCCCGCTCGAAGGATTATCGCGGAGGGCGCTCTGCGCAAGCTCCTGGAATTCGTTCAGGCTGCTGAGGCGTGCCGTGCGCATGTGGGCGTGAAAAGCGAGGAGCGCCTCGTAAACCCCTGCATCCGTCCCATTCCGGCCTGAGTATTGGGCGCTCAGATCCTCAGCTACAATCCCATAGGCATCAGCCAGGCGCGTCGCGCATTGGCGCGCGATCTCCTCTTGCAGCCCAAAAACGTCCGCATGATCGGCGTCGATGCGAAGCCGATCCGACCAGATGAGCGCCTCGTCCGGCAATCGGCTCAGCTGTACCGAAACACGAAGGCTTCCGCCGGCTTCACGGACATTACCGCGCAGGACATAGTCGGTGCGTGCTGCAAGGTCCACGGCGCTTCGGTTGGCAGAAATCGCGTCCTCGTGCCATCCGGATATCACGCTGAGCTGTCCAAAACGCGCCAGTTCAAGCGCAATTTCCTCTGGCAACCCCTCCCGGTACAGGCGCGCCCTTTCCCGGTCATCTCCGGTAAAGCTAAGGATCGCCAATCTTGGCAGTCCGGAGCGCGGAGCCCGCTGCGGACCGGTTTGCACAAGCGGCCGATACTCGAACTTCGGGCGATAATGCCCTTTGGGAACCGAAATGATGATTTCATCGCCGGCACCCGAAGTCAGGTAATAATGTTCGAGCGCCTTGCGCAGCTTGACCGCCTCGATCCGGACGATCGGGTCGCTGTTGGGGTCGAAACTGGCATCGCGGCCGAAGACATCCATTGCCAAGGCCGTTCCCTTCAACAGCTCGCCACGACCCTCCAACTCTTCCGCAACGAGATGAGCCAGAAACTTCCGCGCCCGTGGCCCCGCCGTAAAATCCGTGGAGGAGACGATGCGGTCCAGCTGCTCGGCGACCGCGTCCCTGTCTAGCTGAATATCGGACAAAACAATTCGATCCCTTCGGCAAACCTGCATTCTGCTTGTCCAGACGGATAGTATCGGCGCCCGGCAACGCGGTCGAGAGGGCTGTTCAATGGCAGGTAGGCGCCAGAAAGCCGAAAACCGACCAGCGGGGTTTGGACCTGGACCTCCAACCCCCAAAGCTTTTCCGAGCATGGCGAGCAACCGTAAACTCACTGGTCAGCTGCTGCGTTGCATAAAGCCTCCGCAGCGCCGGGCCAGTTCAACACCTGGGCGGTACTCTTGGCCCCCGATGCTTCGTCACGCTTCCATGCCGACTAACGACACAAAGTTCGGCGCTCCGCACTAGGGTCTGTTGAGATTCACTTTGAGTTCAGGAGAGCGGCGCAGGCATTGATGATTGCCGTAAAGCTGAGG
>NZ_JAOVQN010000053.1:0-2500 GCF_025673445.1 Ruegeria marisflavi | reverse complement strand
AGCTCAGGTGGTTAGAGCGCACGCCTGATAAGCGTGAGGTCGGAGGTTCAAGTCCTCCTCGACCCACCATCCGCTCTTTTGGCTGTGCCAAAAGATGCGGACCAACGGTGCCTCTTGATGGCAAGCGGCAGTTGATTGCGCAGCAATCAATGAGAGCGGCCTTCAGGATCGCCTTTATGGGGCCTTAGCTCAGCTGGGAGAGCGCCTGATTTGCATTCAGGAGGTCAGGAGTTCGATCCTCCTAGGCTCCACCATATCTCTGGAACCGAGATCAAAGCATTTGGTTGAATGTTTTGATATCTGTTCCAACAGATACGCGGCGCGAACGCGCATTCTCTTCGAGAATACGCTGCCTCGCGCTCGTCGCTTCCAGAGGGAGCGACGGAATTGACATCGTTTAGAGAGAAATCAATCAACTCTGTTTGATCGCACCGCGTGAGGTGTCGATCTCAGCGGGTTCTGCTTTCGTCCTCAAGTAGCCGAATAGGCGGTAGGACACATAAAAGAGAGCAGAAGGCGTGGATTGGGTCTAGCCGACCCGGTCTGTCGTATCCCTGTTGAAACGAACAGAAGTTGTCCAAGTCAAGTACACTAACCCGGTGCGGTCCGCGAGGATACGCACCACTAAGTTCAGCCCTGACGGGCTGAGCGGGAAAAGTGACTTTTGGTTCAGAAGAAGGCCTGGTCGAACCAGCCCGGGCCGTGAAAGTTCAGTCTTTCTTTTTCTGGATCGAATCAAGCGCGAGAAGGGCGTTTGGTGGATGCCTTGGCAGCAAGAGGCGATGAAGGACGTGATACTCTGCGATAAGTCATGGGGAGCCGAGAATAGGCTTTGATCCATGAATTTCCGAATGGGGCAACCCACCTGACATTCTGTTATTGTTAACCTCCGGGTTATCAATAACGGGGTGAAACAGGTACTTAAGACCTGAATACATAGGGTTTTAAGAGCAAACCCGGGGAACTGAAACATCTAAGTACCCGGAGGAAAGGAAATCAATTGATACTCCCCTAGTAGTGGCGAGCGAACGGGGACCAGCCGAGCCTTGAGAATGAGAAGAACATGTTGGGAAGCATGGCCATAGCGGGTGATAGCCCCGTATTCGAAGTTCGATGGGACGTATTAAGTAGGGCGGGACACGTGAAATCCTGTCTGAAGATCGGAGGACCACCTTCGAAGGCTAAGTACTCCTTGCTGACCGATAGCGAACCAGTACCGTGAGGGAAAGGTGAAAAGCACCCCGACGAGGGGAGTGAAACAGTACCTGAAACCGAGCGCCTACAAGCAGTGGGAGGGCCCTAGCGGCCTGACCGCGTACCTTTTGTATAATGGGTCATCGACTTGGTCTCACGAGCAAGCTTAAGCCGTTAGGTGTAGGCGCAGCGAAAGCGAGTCTTAATAGGGCGTCGAGTTCGTGGGATCAGACCCGAAACCGAGTGATCTAGGCATGACCAGGATGAAGGTGCGGTAACACGCACTGGAGGTCCGAACCCACACCTGTTGAAAAAGGTCGGGATGAGTTGTGCCTAGGGGTGAAAGGCCAATCAAACTCGGAGATAGCTGGTTCTCCGCGAAATCTATTTAGGTAGAGCGTCATCCGAATACCCCGGGGGGTAGAGCACTGGATGGGTAATGGGGCCCCACAGGCTTACTGATCCTAACCAAACTCCGAATACCCGGGAGTACTAGATGGCAGACACACTGCGGGTGCTAACGCCCGTAGTGGAGAGGGAAACAACCCTGACCTCCAGCTAAGGCCCCCAATTCATGGCTAAGTGGGAAAGCAGGTGGGATGTCCAAAACAACCAGGAGGTTGGCTTAGAAGCAGCCATCCTTTAAAGATAGCGTAACAGCTCACTGGTCTAATCAAGACGTCCTGCGGCGAAGATGTAACGGGGCTCAAGCCATGAGCCGAAGCTGAGGATGCCGTAAGGCATGGTAGCGGAGCGTAGTGTGACATAGGTTCTATCCTCTTTAGTGTCCTTCGGGGCACCTTGGAGGATCACGAACCTTTCGATGAAGCCGGGGCGTGAGCCATCCGGTGGAGAGATCACTAGCGAGAATGATGACATGAGTAGCGACAAAGAGTGTGAGAGACACTCTCGCCGAAAGTCCAAGGGTTCCTGCTTAAAGCTAATCTGAGCAGGGTAAGCCGGCCCCTAAGCCGAGGCCGAAAGGCGTAGGCGATGGGAACTAGGTTAATATTCCTAGGCCAGGAGGATGTGACGGATCACGGATGTAGTTCAGCCTTATCGGATTGGTTGGGCTGCTGAGTGGTCCCTGGAAATAGCCCTCCATCAGACCGTACCCTAAACCGACACAGGTGGACTGGTAGAGAATACCAAGGCGCTTGAGAGAACGATGTTGAAGGAACTCGGCAAAATACCTCCGTAAGTTCGCGAGAAGGAGGCCCGGGTTCAAGGCAACTTGGATCCGGGGGCACAAACCAGGGGGTGGCGACTGTTTATTAAAAACACAGGGCTCTGCGAAGTCGCAAGA
>NZ_JAOVQN010000052.1:0-4911 GCF_025673445.1 Ruegeria marisflavi | reverse complement strand
CAACGCGCGCTCTCTCTTCGACCATGACAGAGCCGTCCCGTCGAGCTGCATCGATCGCTTTCATTATCCAGTCGCGTCCACTGTCCGAGGCGCCGCCGTTACGCTGACGTTCCGCTCGCCCCAACAGGCGATATATCTCGGCCTCCCAGTTTCTTTCGTTCGTCTTCCTGACCGAAGTTGCCGCTTCACCCAACATCGCCAGGGCTTCGTCCGTTTGACCGGAACGCAGGAGTCTTTCTGCGCACAGCGAAAGAAAAAATGGACGCCAGGGATTGCGGGCCGTGGCCGACAGGCGATTGATCGCGGATTTGATGAGTTCGGCACCGCCATTTCCTGCCCAACCCTGCATGATATCCGCATATGCGGTCCATAGTCCGCTGTGCTGTTCTTCCGCCAAACGCCTGAGTTCCTGGGCGAACGCGTCAGCCATCAACATGTCGGAGCGCATAGCCGCCGGTATCGCACAGGCGAACATCAAGGCGTAGGCGAGGCTGCTGGCGTGATTGATCGCCCGCGCATGTGCGACGGCCTTCTCTCCGGACCTCTTCGACGCCTCCGCATCGCCACCGAGAGCGGAGATGATGGCCAAGATGGATAGCCCGGCGACCTGCGGATCGTAGCCATATTCCAGTTTGACCTGGCTGTGCCGGTCACTGCGATATAGCGCCAGCAATCGGGACGCGTGCTTTTCGGCGTCTGCCAGGCGGCCTAAATAGAGCGAGCACCAAGCGATCACGCGATGGCCCTGAAGCAATCCGGCATCGTCGGCCAGGTCTTCGGCAAGTTTCAACAGCTCGCGGGCAAGTTTTAGCGCCGGGTTGAACTCCGCCCGGGACACGTGGATGAGATATTCGCCATAGAGTATGGGCAGGAGCGCCGCCGGTTCATCAAGCTTCTGGCTCAGGACCCGCGCCCTAGCGTAGATCTCGGATGTTTCGGTCGAGCTCCAGCCTTTGACGACAAGTACGAGCGGCGCGAGCGCCCGTACGATCTCAAGCTCGCTCTCATCACGCTGGCGAGACGGTGGGACCGCTACTAACGCGCGAAGGCCATCGTAAAAATGCTCGACAGCCTCATGGTCAGCCGATCTCTTCTGGGCGTCGCGTCCAGCGAGAAGCCACTGTTGGGCGGCCTCACCGAAACGCTCGGCGCGGAAGAGATGATCCGCAATCGTTTCAACCGGGAAGTATCTGGCGGCAGGTAGACTGGACAGGTGGTCCGCGACCTGACCATGCAGCAGCCTGCGGTCGCGGTTCAGCAGGCTGGCGTAGGCCGCGTCCTTCACAAGGGCATGGGTAAAGCCGTATTCCGCGTCCGCCGACGCGCCGTGCCTAACGAAGATGTCCGCCCCGACCAATTGCAAAGCCAATTCTTCAAGTTCGACGCCCCCGACGCCGGATACCTCGGAAAGGATGAAGCCGGGAAAACGTCGGCCGAGAACCGAGCCGACCTGGGCAATATGCTTTGCCTTTCCAAGTCCGTCCAGGCGAGTGGCCAGGGACCCATGCAGCGTTGCCGGTACGGTATTTTCTTCGCCGCCGTGTTCCATGTCCTTCGCAGCGCGGCTCAGTTCCTCCAGGAACAGCGGTACGCCTTCGGCGCGATCAATTATGTCACGCATCTGCTCCGACTTACCTTGAAGGCCGCGGAACTGCTCATCGACGATGAGCCGACTCTCCGCGCGACCGAGCCGGTTCAGCGACAGCATCGTTGCGTTGTGCTGGGACGCCCAATCCGCCGCAAAGGTCGGTCTGGTAGTGACGACAAGGAGTATCGGGGATTCGCTGGAACGGCCTGCGAGTTCACCGATCAGTTCGCGCGAACTGGGGTCCGACCAATGAACATCTTCGACGATGATACAGGCAAACTCGTCGATGGCTCCTGAGCACATCCATTTCAGCAAGACCTCGATGGCGCCACGCCGCCTCCTGGCGGCGTCCTCTCCGGTTGCCCCCTCGCCGGAGGCCGAAAGGTAGTCCTGCATGCGCTCCGCGGCGTCTGAACCCAGAAGCGAGCCGATAAAATCCAAAAGCTTCGCCAGTCGCGTCGCTGCATCGTCTCTCATGATGACGCCTGCGGCGCGGTCCAGCGTATCTATGAATGGGTAGAGGGCGCTGCCGCCATGCTGCTCGGAGCATTGGACAACAATCGGCTTGCAGCCACTCTCCAGAATATGATCGTGGAGATCGGTCACGATCCGCGATTTCCCGATGCCGGGTTCCCCGCTCAGTACGAATACTTGTCCATCGCCTTGACGCACCCGGTTCCAACGGGAGCGAATGAGGGCGATCTCTTCGGACCGCCCAGCAATTCTCGTGAGTCCGCGGCCTCGCGTCGCTTCGAACCGGCTTCTGGCCTCCGTCCGGCCCAGCAGTCGATGGACCATGATCGGTCTTTCGACGCCCTTGAGCCGACGCTCGCCGAGTGCGTCAGATGATACGAACCCTTCGACCAGACGGCCGACCTCGCCACTGATGAGGATTTCATCTGCCTCGGCCAGCTGCTCCAGCCTTGATGCTATGATCGGCGCCTCCCCCACGACGGACAGTTTCTCGCGCGAGAGCCCGGCGCCCATCTCGCCGACAATGGTCGAGCCCGAATGGATTCCAATTCGCGCTCGAAGAGCGGTGCCTGTTGGCGTGTCGATGCGGTGAATGCCTTCCAACATGTCGAGCGCAGCCTCAACGGCCCTGACCGCGTCGTCTTCGTAAGCGCGTGGATAGCCAAAATAGGCCATCAAACCGTCGCCAAGATATTTGGCGACATGACCACCGCGGGCTTCGACCGCTCTGACGCTGGCCCGCTGAAACGCGGCCAGCAGGTCGCGAAATTCCTCAGCGGTCATTTTCTGGGAGAGTTCCGTGGACCCGACCAGATCACAAAACAGCACCGATACGCGCCGAAATTCCGATGCGCTTTGACCGAACTCTGGCGCTGCCGGATCGGAGGCAAGCGCTCGCAGCAGCTTTTTTCGATGCCCTAGTGGCAGGCCAAGATGGCGCAGATCCCCGTCATCTAGATCCGCGAGAGTATCGGCGTCGACCGCCTCCTTTTCGAAGACGTCCGCGTATTGTCCCAGGCCAACACTCTCCAGAAATTGTGCGACCGACATCCTATGGTTTTCTCCATCGTACCTGAGGCACCTTAGCAATATTGCGATTGCATGTCGCGCAACTGTCGGCGTGCTCGCGTCCGCTTCGTCCGCAACTCGGACATCGGCGCCCGAGTGCTCGCTGCGGTTGTCACGAACGGCCGCTTTGCTTTCTGCGTCGCAGCTGACAGCTTCAGTCGATTTCACGCCGCATCTGCGAGCGTCACAGCTGGATCAAGTCCGGTAAGGGCTCGGCTCGGTCATCTGAGGCTTTCTGTCGGATGACCGGTAACCAATCGCAACCAGTCACTCATGACAGGTCCGTGCTCCGGCAAAGTCCGCTTTTGCGCCGCAACGACTGCTTTTCCCAACTTCTGCCATTCGCTGCAGTTGTGTTCGATGTCTCACATGCGGACGAAGTGAGCTTTCGCTGCGGCTGCGCGAAAGTCAGCTTTGGAAAAACGCAATCGGTTCGCACCGGATTTTCGAAGTGGCTGTTATTTCGTGATACGGTCAGCAGATATTGAAAACATGACAACTGATCTCGCGTCCACCTGTTTCAAACCGCAGCTTTCCAGCATGGCGCGTGACGGAGCATTGTCCTGTGCAACGAACTCCATCGTCGATATTGCGCCGAGTTCATCAACGGCAACGAGGTTGCAGAGCGCATCCATATATTTTCCAAGCCCCAGTCCGCGCAGCGCAGGATCGACCGCGACAAGGCCGACCCACGCAGACCTGAAAAATGGGCTGTGGCGGTTGTGGGTCATGGCCGCGAAACCGGCGGCGACAATCTTCGCCTCGGCGTTTTGCAAGGCAATCAATCGTGCCGGAAAGAGCTGGCCGAGCAGGGTATCCGTCGAGAACGGGGAAACACCCTGATCCGAAAGGAATGTCTGGATTTCGCGGGCCTTTTGCGGGGTCAACTCTTCGTCATCTACACGGGTCAAGCCTTCGGGAAGCGCCACGTCAATGATTTTTCCGCAGACGTCCCGGATGGTCTGAGCGTCTGCCATGAAGAGGTCCCACACATGCAATTTGGGATCAAAGCTGCTCAGTTCTGTTTTCGCCCTTGCAATGGTCGCCGCATCGGCACCTCGCAATGTCACCAGTCCTTCGTCAGACATGATCCTTCGCAGGTAATGCCAACCCAACGCGGCAGGATCATCGCTGGAAAAAGTGCGGGCGTGAATCACTGCGCCAGGCAGGTCGAGGAGTTCGGCGACCTGCTCATCTCTGGCCTGTTGAAGGGCTTGGATCTTTGGTTCACCGTAGTACGGGTTGAAAGAAGCCGCCATTCTCGGATCCTCTACGCCAGCTTGTCGACCAAGATCGCGTTCAGCGATGAACCAGTTCGGCGCAAGACCGCGAGCGCCTGAAACTCCTTCGACCCCCAGAAATCTTTCGCGAAGCTGCGGTCTGGGAACTCGATGATGAAGGCGGCGTCAGGAAGCGCATTGTCGCCTTCGAGGCTCTCGGGATCGCCGCCCCTGACCAGAAACTGCCCGCGATGTCGTGCGACAACGTCCGGGATCTTCGCAAAGTATTCGTCCATCCAGTCACGACTGTGGATCTGCATCTGACCGATTACGAATGCCGTCATTTTACAAAATCTTTCCGCTGAAAGGATCAGCGCAAAGCGTGCCATCGCATCCGGGACAATGTCAAACTGAACTCGTCGCCTTGCGTCCCTCAACCGGCTTTGAAACCAGACATTCACGCAAGGCACAGTATTGGACATTATGGGCTCTTCTGAGACATCTGAGCGGTTCAGTCAGATGTCCGCAAAGCTGCGCTGAGAAGCCATTCGAGACGACGGG
>NZ_JAOVQN010000051.1:0-5537 GCF_025673445.1 Ruegeria marisflavi | reverse complement strand
CATTCAGACCTCCCTTTTGGGAGTTTGAATCAGAACCTAGACCAGATGGGAATCCTGAATCTCAACAGACCCTAGTCGAGGACCACAATTTGTCCCCACGACTGAACTTGCCTCGGCAACCGTATCATTACTGTTGCATACATTTCGGGCGCGGCTGAGGGCGGCTATCTCTGGCTCATCGACAACACGAACAGCAACTCTTCAAGCCAAAGGAAAAACCCAATGTTTAACCGGACCCGCTCTTCCCGCCGCTCTTTGAAATCAACCGCTGCAACCGCAATCATGGCACTTGTCATGTCCTCAACGGCCATGTCTGCCGTCGCTTGCACACGCTACATCGCTCAAACCGATCACGGTGCCATTGTCATGCGCTCAGTGGACTGGGGTGAAAAGCTTGGTGCAGTCGGCCATGTTCACCCGGTCGGTGAAGCCCGGCGTACTTCCGATGTAGACCAGTACGGCAAAGCGGCAGAATGGAGCGTCAAGTACCACACGGTCGCCATGGAAGAGCACGAGTTGTTTCATGGCGCGTCGGTTGAGGCCATCAATGACCAGGGCCTGAGTGCGATGGGCCTCTATCAAAACAACCCGAAACCGTTCAATGAACTGCACAGCGACAAAGGTTTCCCAGCAGTATCGCTGAGCGACTTCACCGCATTTGTGGCGGAAAACTATGCAACCGTCGCCGAAGTTCTGGAAGCTCATGAAAAAGGGGAGTTCCAGATCGCTTGGGGATCGAAAATGCGTGGCAGCGACACCTATCACGGTGTTCACTTCTCTGTCGTCGACAAAAGCGGCGACATCGCCCTGTTCCAGTTGAACGAAGGCGGTACCGAAGTCGTTCACATTGGTGACGCGGCCTCTGATTTGCGGGTCATGACAAACAGCCCTCTTCAGCAGGATCACCGGGAATACGTTGAGCAATTCGATCTTTCGAACAATCGTCTGGGCGCCGACTTGCCTTCGACCATCGGTTCGCTTGACCGCAATCTGCGACTGCTCTGGTCGAGCCAGTATCAGGACTACAGCGGCAAATCCTACGATCAGACGATGGGGCAAATCCAGATGGCTTTTGACAACGCGGTTCTGGTTCCGCACGGAATCGAAGATCCGGCCGACAACGGCTCCTCGGCCACTTACGCAACCTGGATCTCGTTCCGCTACAATCTGGACAATGGTGAAATCACGACCCGCAGCCTGGAAACGGCGAAGGAGATCACGTTCACTCTTGAAGATACCAAAGCGTATGGCGGTCCTGTCTGTGCCGATTTGATCCAGCAAGCGGACAGCGGGAAGGCAACCGTTACATGGGGCTCTTGTAACGGCGCCGCATCCTAAGAAAGTTGCATAGGGACAGGGTCGTTTCTGATAGTTGGAAACGATCCTTTCTCGATGCGAACCCCTCCACTTCGATCCGCTACCATATCGGTGATGCAAATGACCCACCCATCTGATCCAACTCAATCCCTGGAAAGCCGGGCTCTGCGAGCGGGCATGGCGGGGAATTTGTTCATGGGGGCGGCCGGAGTTCTGGCCGCCTACCTCTCGAATTCACAAGCCATTCTGGTAGACGGGCTCTTCTCGCTTGTTGGTTTTTTTGCAGCTTTGATCGGGACGCGCATTTCACGCAATGCGCAACGCCAGCCCGACAAATATCGCCCGTTTGGTTATGCCGGGGACGAAGCACTGTTTTCCACCTTCCGAGCGATGTCGCTGTTGGGGCTTGTGTTGTTTGCAATGGTCAGCGCCGCGATGAACATCGTGTCCTATGCAAATGGCGCCCCTCCAACAGAGCTTCTGTTTGCGCCCATGGCTGTCTACTTTCTTGTCGTTGGATCAACCAGCTTCGGCCTTTGGTTCTCGCACCAGCGGGCTTGGAGGCGGACCCGGAAGACAAGTGAAATTCTGAGACTTGAGGGAAAGGCAGCCGCCTTTGACGGAATTATCACACTGGCTGCGGCCGTCGGGTTGTTTGCAGTCCACTATTTCCGCGACGGAGTATTGGCTCCCATCGCTCCTGTCGGAGACTCCTTGATCGTTCTGGCCCTGTGTTCAACGGTGATTGTGCAATATTATAAGGACTTTACGGTGGGGTTGGGCGAACTGGCAGGAGTTACCGCCCGGCCGCAAGCCGTCGCAAAGGTTCGTCGTGCAATTCGCCAAACAATCAAGCTTCACAATGGTTTGCTTGTCGATCTGTCTGTGTCGAAACTCGGACGTCTGCACACCGTTGTCGTGTACTTCGATCCACAGGGGACCACGACCGCTGAACAGATCGACAAGCTGACCCATGAGCTTCAACGCGACATAGAAAGGGAATTTGTACACGTCGAGGTAATTGTGGTCGTAAGCAAACACGGTCGCGTTTTGCCAAGAACCTGACGTCCAAGTAGGGTTTCAGAAGGCGTAGGCCAGAGACAGAAGAGCTGTCACGCCTTCGGTCGAATTCCTGTTGTCAAAGTCCTTGCCGACGCGCGAAGCGATCTGGAAGCCTGGCAAAGCTTTGGGTTTCCAGACGACCTCGGCACCGATGATGTTGATCCGATACTTGCCCGGGTCTCCACCAGGTGTTCCGGATTGTCGCGATACCTGGAATGAAGTGGCCGCAGCCAAACCGAGAGATACGCCCTTGGCGACTTCCTTGCCGAAGGCGGCTTCAATTGAAAGCACGTCACCGGGGCGGATATTTGTCGTTTCTTGACGCCCAAAAGTTTCAAAGCGCGCCTGAAGCGTTGCCGACCAGGGAAGCTCGGTTTGCTGTCTCCATGTCGTGCCCGCATAGAACATGTGGCTCCACAAGCCCTTGCCGGTGTTTTGGGCCCCTCCAGCCTGAAATCTCCCTGTAGGCGCCCAGAACGTATAGGATACTTGTGTGTGCCAGGCTCCATTGTGCCATCCCAACCCAAGGGGGCTGATGACAGTGTCACCGATTTGATAAGCGGTCCTTGCGCCGGGTGCTGGACGCAGCACTTGGTCGCGATAGGTCAAAACAAGGCCGTATGAATAATCCCCGCCAAGGATCTGCACATCGGGAACAACGGTTTTGAAGGCAAGTCGCATCGCATGGACCGACGTGCCGCCAACACCGAGGTCATTGCCGTTTCCATCCACAAAACGATCGATGCTGTAAGATATCCAACCATTCTCCACGATGCGCGTTCCTTGTGGAGGCATGATTGCCGATGTCTGCCCCAATCCTCCTCCAAGCCCGTAGTTTCCAGAGATGGGAACTTGGGCCTTGGCTGTGACGGGTTCGACCAAAACCAGGGCAAGGAGCAACAGAGGTTGGATCAAACTCCGGGTTCGATCTGCCAGGCAGCGTTTGTTTAACCACATTGTTTTTGATCCCTTGCCACTTTCCCTGATCAGACTCGCGGGCCGAAACTGCTCTGTCAAGGGAACAGTACCCGTTCGATTGAGCTCCCGATGAAGTGACTCCTGGTTGGTTTTAAAAGCATCAACGTGTTTGCCAATCCGGGCTGTAGATATCTGTTAACATTGAAACTTTTCACCCAGATTTGCTGGTGCCTTGAATCGATGATGGCATTTTGGAATCTCTCACATATGATGAAATGAATAACAGGGGAGACACGAGATGAAGATGATTACAGCCAGCGTTCTTGCGCTTTGTGCCAGCCTTGCTCATGCCCAGGATGCCGCAGACCTGGTTTTGAAAAATGCTTTTGTCCTGACAATGGACAAGGAAAATCCCGAGGCACAAGCCGTTGCAGTGCGAGGCAATCAGATCGTGTATGTTGGGGACGTGGGCGGTGTGGAAAGCTTAACTGGCGAGAACACCGAAGTTCTTGACCTGACCGGCAAGATGGTGCTCCCCGGCTATGTCAGCGCCCACGACCATGTTCTTGGCTCCGCGTGGTCGACACTAGGCGTCGATCTGAATGCGGCAAAAGACAAAGAAGAAACACTGCAGATGCTGCGGGACTACGTGGCGGAAAACCCGGATCTGCCGATCGTTGTCGGCCAAGGATACAATGCAACCCTTATGGGGGGGGGCGCCGACTGCCGCTGAGTTGGATGAAATCATCCCCGACAAGATCGCGATTATCATCGACTTCACCATTCACGATGCCTGGCTGAACACCAAGGCGCTCGAAGCAGGAAACATCACCAAAGATACGCCGGACCCGGTGCCGGGGGTTACTTACTGGATCAGGGATGACGACGGAAACCCGTTGGGCGTCGGCAAGGAAGGATCGTGGTTCCCTGTCTATACGAAAGTCGCTTGGGAACCCGAGCGAATGATCGAGGAAAGCCGCGAAAAACTTCAACCACAAGTGGTCGCAGGCGGCACAACAACAGCACTGATTCCTGGTGTTGTCACTCCGAACTTCACAAACGCACCCGGCATGTTCGATGATTTGGAGATTTCCATGAAGGTGCTTGAAAAAGCGCTCGCCGACGGTGATTTGCCAGTGCGAACATTTGTTCAGCCGGCCTACAAGGACGCGACCGCCGATCCGGTTGAATTTGCGGCACGGGCACGTGCAATGGCCGACAAATACAACGGTGACTTGTTTCGCGTACATGGCATCAAGTTACACCCCGAAGGAACCTGGAGTGCCGGCGCGGTTCTGATGCTGGAGCCGTTCGAGGGAACAGACAATATCGGCATTTCGGCGGTAAAACCGGATCAGATGAAAGAGGTCGTCAAGGCCGCAAACGACCAAGGTCTAGATGTTTTTGCCCATGTTGAAGGGTCGGGCACTGTGCGTGGAATGATTGACGCGATCCTTGCGTCGCGCGTCTCCGGCAACACGGACGAGCGCAATGCGCTGCATCACTATCAGATCGTACATCCTGATGACCAGCAACGCATGATCGACAACAGCATTCCGGTAAACATCACCCCGATTTTTTCGGTGGATTGGGCTGGGCAGGACCAGGACTTTCTCAGCATGTTGGGTGACACGCGGACGAACGAGCGTGTTTCTCAATACAGGCCACTGGCCGATGCCGGGGTCAGCGTCAGCCTTGCAGGAGATTACCCGTCCGCGCCGATGTCGACCAACAGCATGCTCTATCAGATCTACACAGCGGTTACGTTCAAGAACCCCCTTGATCCCGAGAACTCCAGGAAATTCCCAAATGGAGCTGAACCGCTGGACCTGATGCAGGCAATTGAAGCTGTAACAATTAACCCTGCATGGCAACTAAGAATGGAAGACAAGCTTGGCTCTCTGGAAGTCGGCAAACTGGCCGATATCGTGATCCTGGACAGGAACATTCTGGATTTGGACAATCCCGAAGAACTCCTGACGACAAAAGTTCAGGCAACGATCATGGATGGCCAATTCCGTCATCGTGTCGGACTGTGAGTTCGGGGATGTCGGACAGGGGAGTTGTCAGACAGATTCTAGCTGGTCTCAGTTTGCCACGAACCAAAGGAACTTAGGCGGCGCAAAGCTGACGCCACTCGGCGAGAGCAGCGGCGCGGTTCGACTTGAAATTCTGTCGGCTGGTGAGGCTGCGCTCCGAGTTGAAATGGTTGAAGACCGAGGCGTGGACGGAAGCAAATT
>NZ_JAOVQN010000050.1:0-7611 GCF_025673445.1 Ruegeria marisflavi | reverse complement strand
CAGACCTCAGCTTTACGGCAATCATCAATGCCTGCGCCGCTCTCCTGAACTCAAAGTGAATCTCAACAGACCCTAGATCGGCACGTCGTCTTTGGCAGACAGAAAACGGGCAACGACCTTCTTGAGTCCGGCCTTGTCGAAATCGACTTCGACCTTGTCGCCCTCGATGCCGATAACCTGTCCATAGCCGAATTTCTGATGAAAGACGCGCTCGCCCAGTGTGAAACTGGCCACCGCGTTGAGGTCGATCACCGTGGTGCGGCTTTCGCGGGGTTGTGAAAGCCCATGTTGCCCCTGACGCGCCTGAAGTCGCTTCCACCCTGGGGAGTTATAGCCATCGGCAGCGGCGGCGCGACTTTCGATGCCGGGGGAGGACATGCCACCGCCATAAAGGCCGGGCGGGGTCAGCACCTCGACATGATCCTCGGGCAATTCGTCGATGAACCGCGAGGGCAGCGCGTTCTGCCACTGGCCGAACACCCGCCTGTTGGCGGCAAAGGAGATGGTACAGACCTCTTCGGCGCGGGTGATGCCCACATAGGCCAGCCGCCGCTCCTCTTCGAGCCCCTTGAGGCCGCTTTCATCCATCGAGCGTTGCGAGGGGAACAGCCCGTCCTCCCATCCCGGCAGGAAAACGGCGGGAAATTCCAGCCCCTTGGCTGCGTGCAGCGTCATGATAGAGACCTTGGCGCCGCCGCTGTCCTGCTCATTGTCCATGACAAGGCTGACATGTTCTAGAAACCCTTGCAGGTTCTCGAAGTTATCCAGCTGGTTGACCAGTTCCTTGAGGTTTTCCAGCCGCCCCGGCGCCTCGGGCGCCTTGTCGTTCTGCCACATGGCGGTATAGCCGGATTCGTCCAGGATCACCTGCGCCAGCTCGATATGCGACATCTCGGGCGCGCCGAACTGCATTGGCGCGGCGCCGTCCTCGATCACCGAGTCGTCGTCGATCTCGATCCGGGGTCCGCGCGTCAGTGCGGCCCAGCGGGCCAGCCCGTCTGTCAACTCGCCCAGCGCCTTGCCGCCCTTGCCCTTGATCAGGCCGTTTTTCACCGCGATCCGGGCGCCCTCGACCAGCGACACGCCGTTCTCGCGCGCGACGGCACGTATGGCCTGTTGTGCCTTGTCGCCAAGGCCACGCTTGGGCGTGTTCACGATCCGCTCAAAGGCCAGATCGTCCTCGGGGCTGGTGACCAGCCGAAAATAGGCCATCGCATCGCGGATCTCCATCCGCTCGTAGAAACGCGGGCCGCCGATCACCTTGTAAGGCAGGCCGATGGTCAGGAACCGGTCCTCGAACGCGCGCATCTGATGCGCCGCGCGCACCAGGATCGCCATATGGTCAAGCGAGATGGACCGCATGCCCCGTGTGCCGCCCTGCATCGCCTCGATCTCTTCGCCGATCCAGCGGGCCTCTTCCTCGCCATCCCAATGGCCGATCAGACGGACCTTCTCTCCCTCCTGCGCATCGGTCCACAGCTCCTTGCCCAATCGCCCCTCGTTGCCACGAATGACGTTGGACGCCGCTGCGAGGATATGCGGGGTCGAGCGGTAATTCTGTTCCAGCCGCACCACATGGGCGCCGGGAAAATCCTTTTCGAACCGCAGGATATTGCCCACCTCGGCGCCGCGCCAGCCATAGATCGACTGGTCGTCATCGCCCACGCAACAGATGTTGCGATGCCCGCCCGCCAGCAGCCGCAGCCACAGATACTGGGCGATATTGGTATCCTGGTATTCGTCCACCAGCACATAGCGGAACCAGCGCTGATATTGTTCCAGCACATCCGGGTGGGTCTGAAAGATGGTGACCATATGCAGCAGCAGGTCGCCGAAATCGACCGCGTTCAGCTCGCGCAGGCGGGTCTGGTACTGGGCGTACAGCTCGGGCCCGCGATGGTTATAGGCGCCTGCCTCGGCGGCGGGCAGCTTGTCGGGCGTCAGCGCCTTGTTCTTCCAGCCGTCGATGATGTTCGCCAACAGCCGCGCGGGCCAGCGCTTATCGTCGATATTGGCGGCCTGCACCAGTTGCTTGAGCAGGCGCAATTGGTCGTCGGTGTCGAGAATGGTGAAGTTCGATTTCAGATCGACCAGTTCCGCATGCCGCCGCAGCAGCTTGACGCAAATCGAATGAAAGGTGCCCAGCCAGGGCATGCCCTCGGCGGGCTGGCCCAACAGGCGACCGACGCGGTTCTTCATCTCGCGCGCGGCCTTGTTGGTGAAGGTCACGGCCAGGATCTCGTTGGGCCGGGCCCGACCAGTCATCAGCAGATGCACGATACGCGCGGTCAGCGCCTTGGTCTTGCCGGTGCCCGCGCCCGCCAGCATCAGGACAGGACCGTCCAGCCGCTCCACCGCCTCGCGCTGGGACGGATTCAGATCGTCCAGATAAGGGGTCGGCCGCGCCGCCATGGCCCGGGCCGACAATGATGCGCCTTCAAAGGCGTCCATTTCGTCGTAACTGCTCATGGCACCAAACTACTTCGGGCCCGCGCGAAATAAAAGAGGACGTTCACGACTTGTTCGCAAGTTCCCGAAAATTCCCGCAAACACAGTGCATTCGCTGCATTGCAGAATTTTTTTGTCAAGGATGCCCGGCAGGACTGGACAATTACGTAACGTCACAGGTTAATGCGCCGCATGGATCTGCACAGCACTTATCCCGGTATCATGGATCTGAAGTGGCGCGCAAAGCGGCGCCTGCCCAAATTCGTTTGGGAATACCTGGATAGCGGTACCGGCGTCGAGGCCACGAAGGCCCGCAATCGCGCGGCGCTGGATCAGGTCGGGTTCCTGCCATCAATCCTGCACGGTCCGCTTGAATACGATCTGGCAACCGAATTCCTGGGAACGCGATACGACCTTCCATTCGGGGTTGCTCCCGTTGGCATGTCCGGGCTGATCTGGCCGGACGCCGAGGGGCACCTGGCCCGCACGGCTGCGGCAGCCAATATTCCCTATTGCCTGTCCACGGTCGCCAGCCAAAGCCCCGAGGATCTGGCCCCGCATATCGGACCGCAAGCCTGGTTCCAGCTATACCCGCCAAAAGACGAAGCTATTCGCAAGGACCTGCTGGATCGCGCGCGGGACGCGGGCTTTCAAACCTTGGTCCTGACCGTCGACGTTCCGGTCGCCTCGCGGCGCGAGCGGCAGATCCGGTCCGGTCTGACACAGCCTCCGAAACTGACACCTCGCCTGCTGGCGCAGGTGGCGATGCGTCCCGCCTGGGCGCTGGGCATGGCGCGGGCAGGAATGCCGCATATGCGAACCCTCGACAAGTACACCCAAGGAATCGCCAACCTCCCGCCGACCGCCCATATCGGCTACATCCTGCGGACATCGCCGACAGCAGACTACGTGAAATGGCTGCGGGATCATTGGCAGGGTCCGTTCATCGTCAAGGGTGTGTCGCGGGCCAAAGACGCCGAAAGGCTGGAGCATCTGGGCGTCGACGCGATCTGGGTGTCGAATCACGCCGGGCGTCAGTTCGACGGCGCACCTGCAACAGCCGAAACCCTGCCCGCGGTCCGCGCCGCGACACGCCTGCCGCTGGTTTTCGACAGCGGTGTAGAGGGCGGCCTCGATATCCTGCGGGCACTGGCGCTTGGTGCCGATTTTGTCATGCTGGGGCGCGCGTTCCACTTTGGACTTGCCGCGCTTGGAGCGGCCGGACCTGAACATGTGATAGACGTCCTGCGCAAGGATATGGAAGCGAACATGGGGCAACTGGGCGCACGTACGCTGCACGACCTGCCTCCGATCCGGGGGCTGCCGCCGCCCAGTATCCAGATGTGAAAACAGAAAGCTCGAAAAGAGGCGGTTGCGAGCGGTAACATGCCGGTTCTACCCAGAACTACCAATTTTCATGCCGCTATTGTCCGCCTAAAACCCACGGCCAATTGACCAGACACCGGGACCCGACATGACCGAATTCAAGAAGATCCTCATCGCAAACCGGGGCGAAATCGCCATCCGGGTGATGCGTGCCGCCAACGAGATGGGCAAGAAGACGGTTGCCGTCTATGCCGAAGAGGACAAGCTGGGCCTGCACCGGTTCAAGGCCGACGAGGCCTATCGCATCGGCGAGGGGATGGGCCCTGTGCAGGCCTATCTGTCGATCCCCGAGATCATCCGGGTGGCCAAGGACAGCGGCGCTGACGCGATCCACCCGGGTTATGGCCTGCTCAGCGAGAACCCTGATTTCGTCGATGCCTGTGTCAAGAACGGCATCACCTTCATCGGGCCGCGCGCCGAGACCATGCGGTCGCTGGGGGACAAGGCCAGCGCCCGCAAGGTGGCCATCGCCGCCGGTGTTCCGGTGATCCCGGCGACCGAGGTTCTGGGCGACGACATGGACGCCATCCGCAAGGAGGCCGCCGAGATCGGCTATCCGCTGATGCTCAAGGCCTCCTGGGGCGGTGGCGGGCGCGGCATGCGCCCGATCCACAGCGAAAAGGAACTGGCCGAAAAGGTGATGGAGGGCCGGCGCGAGGCCGAAGCCGCATTCGGCAATGGCGAGGGTTATCTGGAAAAGATGATCATCCGCGCCCGCCATGTCGAGGTTCAGATCCTCGGCGACAAGCATGGCGAGATCTATCACCTGTGGGAGCGCGATTGCTCGGTCCAGCGCCGCAACCAGAAGGTCGTCGAACGCGCCCCCGCCCCCTATCTGAGCCAGGCCCAGCGCGAGGAGCTTTGCGAGCTTGGCCGCCGCATCTGCGCCCATGTGAACTATGAATGCGCCGGCACCGTCGAATTCCTGATGGATATGGACAGCGGCAATTTCTACTTCATCGAGGTGAACCCGCGTGTGCAGGTCGAACATACGGTGACCGAAGAGGTGACCGGCATCGACATCGTTCAGGCCCAGATCCTGATCGCCGAGGGCAAACCCCTGGCCGAGGCCACCGGCAAGGCCAGCCAGGCTGAGATCGCGCTGAACGGCCACGCATTGCAGACCCGGATCACCACCGAGGATCCGCTCAACAACTTCATCCCCGACTATGGCCGCATCACCGCCTATCGCTCGGCCACCGGCATGGGCATCCGACTGGATGGCGGCACGGCCTACGCGGGCGGGGTGATCACGCGCTATTACGACTCGCTCTTGACCAAGGTCACCGCCTGGGCGCCGACGCCGGAAAAGGCCATCGCCCGGATGGACCGCGCCCTGCGCGAATTCCGCATCCGCGGGGTCAGCACCAATATCGCCTTTGTCGAGAACCTGCTGAAACACCCGACCTTCCTGTCAAACGAATACACCACCAAGTTCATCGACACGACACCGGGTCTGTTCCAGTTCAAGAAGCGGCGCGACCGAGGCACCAAGGTGCTGACCTATATCGCCGACATCACGGTGAACGGGCATCCCGAAACCCGCGACCGCCCGCTGCCCGCCGCCGAGGCGCGCGCGCCCAAACCGCCCGCCAAGCGCGGCGAGCCGCGCATGGGCACCCGCAACCTGCTGGAGCAGAAGGGCCCGCAGGCGGTGGCCGACTGGATGAAGGCGCAGCGCCAGCTGCTGATCACCGACACCACCATGCGCGATGGTCACCAGTCGTTGCTGGCGACCCGGATGCGCTCGATCGACATGATCCGTGTGGCGCCTGCCTATGCCGCCAACCTGCCGCAGCTGTTCAGCGTCGAATGCTGGGGCGGCGCGACCTTTGACGTGGCTTACCGCTTCCTCCAGGAATGCCCGTGGCAGCGCCTGCGCGACCTGCGCGAGGCGATGCCCAACCTGATGACCCAGATGCTGCTGCGCGGCGCCAACGGGGTGGGTTACACCAACTATCCCGACAACGTGGTGCGCGAATTCGTGCGTCAGGCCGCCACCGGCATTGACGTGTTCCGCGTCTTTGACAGCCTGAACTGGGTCGAAAACATGCGCGTCGCCATGGATGCGGTGGTCGAGCAGAACAAGATCTGCGAAGGCACGATCTGTTACACCGGCGATATCCTGAACCCCGAGCGCGCCAAATACGACCTGAAGTACTATGTTGCGATGGGCAAGGAGCTGCGCAGCGCGGGCGCCCATGTGCTGGGGCTCAAGGATATGGCGGGCCTGTTGAAACCCGCCGCCGCCCGGGTGCTGATCCGCGCGCTCAAGGAAGAGGTGGGCCTGCCCATCCATTTCCACACCCATGACACCGCCGGCATCGCTTGCGCCACCATCCTTGCCGCCTCCGAGGCCGGGGTGGATGCGGTCGATTGCGCGATGGACAGTTTCTCGGGCAATACCAGCCAGGCGACGCTGGGCACCGTGGTCGAGGCGCTGCGCCATACCGACCGCGACACTGGGCTGGACGTCAAGGCGATCCGCGAGATCAGCGATTACTTCGAGGCGGTGCGCGGGCAATACGCCGCCTTTGAAAGTGGGCTTCAGGCCCCTGCCTCCGAGGTCTATCTGCACGAGATGCCCGGCGGCCAGTTCACCAACCTTAAGGCGCAGGCGCGCTCGATGGGGTTGGAAGAGCGCTGGCACGAGGTGGCGCAGATGTATGCCGACGTGAACCAGATGTTCGGCGATATCGTCAAGGTGACCCCCAGTTCCAAGGTGGTGGGCGACATGGCGCTGATGATGGTCAGCCAGGGCCTGACCCGCGCCCAGGTCGAGGACCCGAAGAGCGACGTGGCCTTCCCGGATTCGGTCGTGGACATGATGCGCGGCAATCTGGGCCAGCCGCCGGGTGGCTTCCCCACCGCGATTCTGTCCAAGGTGTTGAAGGGCGAGGCGCCCAACACCGAACGTCCCGGCGCGCATCTGCCGCCCGTCGATCTGGAAGCGGTTCGCGCCCAGGTGTCCAAGGAGCTTGAGGGCAAGGAGGTCGATGACGAGGACCTGAACGGATACCTCATGTATCCCAAGGTGTTCATGGATTACATGGGCAGGCATCGCCAATACGGCCCCGTCCGCACCCTGCCCACCCGAACCTTTTTCTACGGGATGGAACCGGGCGAGGAGATCGCCGCCGAGATCGACCCCGGCAAGACGCTGGAAATCCGCTGCCAGGCCATCGGCGAGACCGACGAGAATGGCGAGGTCAAGGTGTTCTTTGAACTCAACGGCCAGCCCCGCGTGATCCGGGTGCCGAACCGGCTGGTGAAGTCCACCACCATGCAGCGCCCCAAGGCCGAGCCGGGCAATGCCAACCATCTGGGCGCGCCGATGCCCGGCGTAGTAGCCACCGTCGCGGTGCAGGCCGGGCAAAAGGTCAAGGCGGGGGATCTGCTGTTGACCATCGAGGCGATGAAGATGGAAACCGGCATCCATGCCGAGCGCGACGCCACCGTCAAGGCGGTGCATGTCCAGCCCGGCGGCCAGATCGACGCCAAGGACCTTCTGGTCGAGCTGGAATAAGCAAACTTCCACCACCGGAAACAGGCCGCGCCCTCACCCGGGGCGCGGCTTTTTCGTGCCCGCCCCTGCCCACGCCACGGCCCGGAAAACCGGACAAAGAATTTTCCGCCCCGCCCGCATTTTCCACTTGCAGGCCCCGACAGTAGTTTATATCTCCCTCCTCACTCAAACGGGGCGGGCGTAGCTCAGGGGTAGAGCATTACCTTGCCAAGGTAAGGGTCGTGAGTTCGAATCTCATCGCCCGCTCCAGA
>NZ_JAOVQN010000049.1:0-8497 GCF_025673445.1 Ruegeria marisflavi | reverse complement strand
GGGGAAAGGTTGCACATGGGTCAAATCTCAGTGGCAATTTTGGCGGTTGCCGGGTCAATTCTCAGTGGCAATCAACAGGTAATAGTTTGCGGCCCGGTGCTGTCCCAAAAGCAAACCTCCCGGCGCCCCCGCTCGGCGCCGGACAAGAGCCCCGCCAGCGGGGTTATCCACATAAACCCGGCCCGGGGCGGCATCGTCCCCGCTTTCACGGGGCCCGTCGCCCTCCCGCTCCCGTTATGATGATGCCAACAACCGCCGGGGCAATTCCCGGCCAGTTCAGCAGCATCAAGAAAAACGCCCCGGGCACCGGCCTGGGAGCGGCGGGAGACCTCGGCCTATGGCACGGGACCAAAAGAGCTATGTCATTTGCCAGCGGGCACCCGATGCGCTCGCTGGTAAAACCACCGTCCGCCCGACCGATGCACCCGGCACTCAGGCGCAGTTGCACGCGTTGATGCGCGCCCTGGCCCGGGAAGCCGCCCGCGCCGGCCACCGGGATGAGAACAAGCCAGATTAGAACCAATCCTCGGAGGCACCGATGTCCCAGCCCAAACTCCACGCCGCCATCTACGCCCGGTATTCAAGTGACCTGCAGCGCGACGCCTCTGTCGAAGACCAGATCCGCAGCTGCACAGATTACGCCAAGGCGCAGGGACTTGAAGTCGTTGCCACCTACTCTGACCGCGCTATCTCCGGCGCCAGCCTTATGCGCAGCGGCATGCAGGCCCTGCTGCGCGATGCGCGCGGCGGCACCTTCGATGTGGTTATCTCGGAAGCCCTCGACCGTCTAAGTCGCAACCAGGCCGACATTGCCCACATCTACCAGGAATTCTGCTTCAACGGCCTCCCGATCGAGACCCTCTCGGAAGGTCTGATTTCGGAGATTCATATCGGGCTCAAGAGGACGATGAATGCCTTGCAGTTCAAGGACATCGCGATGAAGACCCACCGTGCTCTCAAGGGCCGCGCACTGGAGGGCAAATCCGCGGGCGGCAAGGCTTACGGCTACCGCATGAAGCCGCAACTCACGTCCAGCGGCGAGGTGATCCGCGGAGAACGGGAGATCCACCCGGAAGAGGCAGACGTTGTTCGTCGAATCTTTCGGGATTATGCCCGTGGCCTATCCCCCAAGAAGATCGCCGAAGCGCTCAACCAAGAAGGTGTTCCCGCCCCGTCCGGCCGCTATTGGGGCGCTTCTACCATTCACGGTAACCGCCAGCGCGGCACCGGCATCCTGAACAATGAGCTCTACATCGGCCGGCAGATCTGGAACCGGCTGCGCTATGTGAAGGATCCCAAAACGGGTAAGCGCATCTCCCGGCTGAACCCGGAAAGTTACTGGACGGTCACAGAAGTCCCGCATTTGCGGATCGTCGATCAGGATCTCTGGGAGGCGGTCCGCAGCCGCCAGGGCGCGCTGAAGACAAAAGGCACATCGACCTCGGTCTGGGACCGGCGCCGCCCGAAGACGCTGTTTTCCGGATTGATGGCCTGCGGCTGTTGCGGCGGCGGCTTTGCCAAGATCTCCAAAGGACAGCTTCGGATGCTCCCCGGCCCGCAACAAGGGCGCCGCGGTCTGCAGCAACAAGCGCACGATCAAGCAGGTCGACCTGGAAGCCCGGGTGCTGGATGCTCTGGCGAACCACCTGATGGATCCGGATGCGGTGCAGGTCTTCTGCGAAGAATACACTGCCGAGCGCAACCGGCTGAAGGCCGCAGCCGCCGGGAACCGCAAGGAAAAGGAACAGGCGCTCGCCCGCGCCAAACGCGACCACCAGAAGCTGGTGGATGCGATCATTGCGGGCATTCCCGCAGACCAGGTGAAAGACCGGATGATCGAGCTCGACGCGCGGCGCCAGCAGCTGGAACGGGAGCTGGAGCATATCCCTGCCCCGGACACGGTGGTGTTTCACCCATCGATGGCGGAGGCCTACCGGGAGCGGGTGTCGCCGCTGATCAGGACCCTTGGCTCCGCCGAAGGCATGGAAGAAGCCAAGGAGGCGCTGCGGGCGCTGGTTGAGCGGATCGTGCTGACGCCCGCGGCGGAAGGCACTGGCCTGGATCTGACTCTGGAGGGGGATCTGGCGGGGCTGCTGCGGCTGGCGACGGGCGCGGAAGGCGCGAACATGTCTAAGGCTCCGGGCGACACGCCAGAAGCCTTTGATATGTCTGAGGAAATTGTGTTGGTTGCGGGAGCAGGATTTGAACCTGCGACCTTCAGGTTATGAGCCTGCGTGCCAGTTTGTGATTTTCCCCATGTATCTAGCACTTCCGTTTTGATTTCGGGAAATTGGAACGGCATAGGTTGACCCAAAGAGTCAGACCATGCCATCTGTGTCCGACAATTGCCGGACATGAGACGGACACAATGGCAAATATTACCGAGAGATTCACCAAGCGGGCCGAAGCCCCCGAAAAGGGCAATAAAATCCATTATGACGACGCCATTCCAGGTTTCGGGCTTCGTGTCACAAAGGCCGGGTCGAGGTCGTTTGTCCTGAACTACACCGTCAACCGGCGGGAACGCCGGATGACCATCGGAAGCTATCCTGCCTGGAGTGCCTCGGCGGCCCGCGAAGAGGCTAAGCGGCTGCGCCGGATGATAGACCAAGGGGAAGATCCTCTAGAGGAAAGGAACCAGCGTAAAGCTGCTCCGAATGTCGGCGATCTCTGGATCGAATACGAACGGATTCATTTGCCCACTTTGTCTGAGCGAAGCCAGACGGATCAACGTGGCATGTGGATGAAATACATTCTGCCGGATCTCCAATACGTTCAGGTGCGGGAACTAGCCAGTCGGCATGTCGATCGGTTGCATGCGCATGTCAGCGAGGCAGGCCAGACCCGTGCAAACCGGGTTCTTGAGGTCTTCCGCAAGGCCCTGAACTTGGCAATCCGGTGGGGTTGGATAGAGAAGAACCCTGCCGATGGGTTTCGCAGGAACTCCGAGCATTCGCGCGAGCGATATCTAACGTCGGCAGAATACGAGCGGGTATTTGACGCCCTCAATCGGATGCAAAACCAAAAAGCCGCTAACGCAATCCGGCTTTTGATCCTCACAGGTGCTCGCCGTGGCGAAGTGCTGTCTCTGGAATGGAGCGACCTCGACCTTGAAAGGGGGATTTGGAACCGGCCACCGCACAAGAGCAAGGATCGGAAACGGAAACGTATCCCACTCTCGAATGAAGCACTGGTTCTTCTGAGGGCCATGGAAGAAAATGCGACCGACAGCTATCTCTTCCCAACTGCGACCGGTTCGCATTTGCCTGATTTGAATCGTCCCTGGCGCTGGCTCAAGCGGGAGACAGGCCTGAATGATCTGCGTATTCATGATCTGCGGCATTCCTTTGCGTCTGTTCTGATCTCTGGTGGCATTCCCTTGGAAGCCATCGGCAAGCTTTTGGGCCACTCTCAGCACCAAACGACCCTCCGTTATGCCCACCTCATGGATGACCCGCTGCGGCGGGCTGCCAACTCGTTTTCAAATATATCGACCAATAAGTGATTTTTAAAATCTTAAAATTGTATTAATTTTTAATTTCCGGAAATAGGGCGGATTTCGCGAAATAGAACCTATTCAGAGTCCGTCAAATCTGTCATTTCTCCATACATTGGAAGCCATATGGAAAAACTGATGGAAACTAACAGCACGCACATGAAACCCGCCGAAGTGGCCAAATTTTTGGGCGTTTCTTTGCGCACGCTTAGCCGCTGGCATGCGCTGCGTATCGGCCCTGCCCGCTGCAAAGTCGGACGTACGGTCCTGTACCGGAAAAATGCCATCGAAAAGTGGCTTGTACAAAACGAAACCTCACCAACGCGCAAATTCACAAACGACTAATAGAAAAGCACGAGCAGATATGAGCAATCAAAAAACAAAGTGGTTGACCTCGGCCATGCATATTGCTGGAACCGTCTCTTATCCATAACAAAAAACCCTGAAAAGGGATACGTGCCGGAACTTGTCATACTCAAAATCCAGGAAACGCTCTAGCCCCACCACTGCTGAACATGGACAACATTAACCAAATGCAACCACTTTCGAGCGATGAGACGGCCAGCATGCGTCACATGCGCAGCTTACCCTATTAATCTTCTTTCTTTCCTCTTTTTCTCCTTCGGAAAGAGATAGGTAAGAAAGAATATTTAAGAAAGTTGGATGGCCTTGGTTTCAGCTTTACTGTATAGAAAAAACCAATTTCTGGAAATTAATATTTTTTTTCCAGAAGTAATGAGCGCCTAGGCCATCAGAGAATTGGCGCCCATCTGGCCGTCCAGATTTAGTTTGATTTCGGCAAACCGGAAGCACCTTACCTGGCAGACTCGCCCCATCACCCAAGCCGGACGCCACTCCGGCAATACCTTCGATTTAAACACAGGAGATCCCAATGAAACTTGAAACCCTGGCAAAACGCATTGCCAAGAAATCCCGCACCCCCGCCTTGGAAAAGATCGTACTTGGCCAGGGCACCGTCCAAGATTTACCTGATACCTGTATTATTTGGCATGGTGCCGCCTCTGGAAAAAACGGACATCGTCAGCGCATGCGGCGGGGCTATGACAACATGCCTTATACTGGCATCTCTTTCGATCACCGTCGGCCTGTGATCAACTTCCAGAAGAAGACCTACCAAATTCCCCGCCTTCTGTTCGAAAAGCTTCACGACAAGCCCTTCCCGTTTCGCTTCCACCAACTCTGCGCTACGGAAATGTGTATCAATCCGCTCCACTTCGAGCCACGCAAAGTCAATCTCTTTGGATACGAACCCTTTCGGGATTTCGAAGCACCGCCCGAAGAGCCCATCTATTCCGAAGAATGGGGCCAAGAGGATGTAAAGGAGATCGTTGAAATCGCACTGACCGAAAGCACGCCCCTGAACTGGTCTGAGCTAATGAGCCTCCCGATCATGGAAGGCGCTCCGGAAAAACAGGTAGCAGCGTATCTGCAGAGTATCGGCAAGCCGCACCTCACTCCGGTCGCATAAGTGCCGTACAGTCGCGCAAGCCAATCACCACGCTGGTCAAATGCGCTTGCTTGAAACTAGCGAGTTCGGCACCACCGCTGAACTCGCCGAACACGAGGGGATCGCGCGCCGTCCTACAGGACCCGGGTCCTGCGGCGCTCGCTGCTCGCGCCCGACATCGTCGAGGCGATCCTTGACGGGTGGCAGGGAACAGACTTGACGTTGGCGCAGGCACTAGAGCCGTTTCCGGTGGTGTGGGCGGAGCAGCCCCATCACTTCGGGGAAATCGGCTGAAACGGCCGTTCGTGATCGGCGCCACGAACTGGTGCTCCGAGCCCGGAGCGGTCGTGCTGACGCGGCCGAGGGTCGGCCTTGTTGCTGGCGGATTTCCGATATCTGGATCGGAAGCACCCGCGCGTGCTCCGTGCTTCATCGGCGCCGCTTTCGAGATCGCGCAGGCACGGCGCGATCTGCTGGCAGTGAATGGGGTGGACAGGGCATGGCGCGCTAACGCTGCCGCCATGACCTCCTGACGCCCCTTCGTTTTGACTCTGGCCGCGGCCTGTCCATGTTGCCGCGGTTCATCTCATCACCCTGCCTTTTCGACATTCGGCAGGATCCATTCGCGCTCGAAGAACGCCTCGGTCGGGCCGTAGAGGCGGAAGAAGACGAACCAAGGTTTGCCTTGAATGGCCTGGATCCAGTTCTTCTCCCTACCGGCGCTCAAAGCGCAGCCTGAGCGAGCCGCGTCCAACGACGGAAAACTGCGCCTGTGTTTCTTTGTCCATTGGGTTGGGAAGCTCAAAAACACACCACTTCTCAGGCGAAAAGACATGCGGAACATAGAGAATGCGATATCGTCTGTGACCGGTGCTTGAGGCGGAGCTGGCGACGCGAAGTTCGTTCGAGGTCAGTTCGAATTCGCATCCATCCTCAAGGGTAGACTTGACTTCAAACATCCACTCGACCGTTGGTGTCTGCACAAGAAAGTCGTAGCCAGCTGAATCGTCACCTTCGCTGCCGCCAAAAAAATTCGTTCTATTCTCCGATATCCACGAGCTCTCGCCGACGGCATCGGGAAACCGTCGCTTGAGGTACTGATAGGCCAACCATTCACTGGCGACGCCCATTGCGACCTTCTGCGTGTCGGTCAGGCGTGCGGCCCGCTGCCCCCGCTTACCTCCCCCGCCGTTGCCACCACCGGAGTCCGATCTCGACGTCTCATCAAACGGTACCAGCCTAGTGCGCTGACGACTCCTTGCGAACCAGCCATCGTCAGACTCGATCGCGGCCTCGGCAATGTTTTGCATGGCTACAGCAAACGACGGATCACCTGGATCAAGATCCTGTCCAGCGAATTGGATGATGCGCTTCCGACGATCACGTTCTTGCTGCTCTCTGGCCTTCCGCTCCTGCTCTTCGCGCACAGCGCCTTCGTCAAGCCCGAGACCTTCCGGATCAATCCGTGCAGGCATTTCCGCGGGCCAGATGCCCGCCCTCTCGCAGAGACTAGCCACTTGGTCCTGTTTGATCACCTCGAAGTCAAGGAAGCCTGCATTCTCCACTAGGCGCACGACATCTTGTGCCTCACCTCGTTCCCAGATCTCTGGTAGATCGAGATGGTTCTTTCGGGTCCACGCCCCTAGTATGGGTTTGGCCTCGCTTGCAAAGGCGCGGACCACTTTTCGGTTTTCGCTAATCATCTTCTCGAAGGCCGGAAGATCCGCTTCCGGGATTTCTCCCACCGCATCAGCAAAGGACCGCTCCACATGCGTGACAACCGTCTGACGGTCGATCGTTTCGCGATCTAGGACCCAACTCGGATCGAACGGGATGAATTGAAGCTCGCGCCTTGAAAGGTAGGTGGAAAGCCCGCGTCCTTGCCGGTAATCCTCAAGATGCAGGCATCTCAGCCGGTCTCGGAGCCCTGGCGCCAACTCGCGCAGGTACGCTTCGAAGGTGGCCCGCAATTCTGCTTCGCTAGATAGGGCTTCTTCACCGAGAGACTGAAGAACCCGGTTGAACTTTCCGTAGTCAAGCCCCAGCGTCGCCGAAATCGAACGCCGGTCGGGGCTTTCCTCGCAGGCGGCGAGCAGGTCGCCGGTGCGCGGGGAGTTTTCCGAAAGATGCGTCTCTAGCCAACCCCGCAGGCTGAATTCCGCCCCCGCGTCCTCTGCGGCTTCGCCAAGGGCGAGCGCCAGTTCGGCACCTTCGAAGTATGCGATAACCGGGACCACAAGGTAAAGGACGTGGGCCAGATCGGTCCGCATCCCCGCGCGCATATCTTCGACAATTCCGATATCACACCCAAGCGCAGTGGCGAGTTCCGAATCTGAGGGACGTTCGAGAGTGCCTTCGGGGCGTCCGGCCGCCAAGCGGAGAAGCACCAACTCTAGGGAACGAAGTCGCGTGTCGGTAAGCTTGGATATCTCGGAAGCAAGACCCTTCGCCAAGCGTGGCCAATCGAGAGATACGCCGTGCGTCAGGATAAGCGTCGGGCTGGCATCATCCCGGAAGGCGTACCAGTCCATGCGCCCACCGCCCGTCACCTCCTGGTCAGCCACCTGCAGTGAAATTGAACTGCACCTCCGAAGCCTAATCGCTCGGATCGCCTTGTCGAGAGTGGCATGCTGAATCCCTCGCTCAAGGTTCTCGCCCGCAACCTCGTTGGCAATCACCGCGACTTCTGGAAGCCAGTCTAGGCCTTGTGATACCAGATGGTCGTCATCGTTCCTAGGCACGAACACCGAACCATCCACAAGCAACCGGACGGAGTCTCGGTCCAGCTTACTGGGCGAATAGCCGTTGATGTGTTTGAGGCTCTCCACGATGATATCGAGCTCGGCGTCCCCCACTTCAAGTATGGCAAGGCCGGCGGCGGAAAGGGCCCGCGCCTCAAAGCTTTGTGCGTTGTCGACAAGGATCACCTCGATCGGCTCAGCCTTGTCGACCTCGATGTACGCTAGGTTTCCGAAACGATAAGCCGCCAGCGGAAGGTCAGATGGCAACGTTGCACCGCTCTCGGCCAGTTCCCCCCAAGCCCGGCCGTATTGGCGTCGAAAGGTCGCCACATCACCCGACTGAAGGTTTCTGGCAGAGTTCGCCAGAGCGGCGAGGCGCAGCGGTGCCGTCTCAGGACTGGCCCAATCCAGAAGTCCAAGCGCATCGCCAAATGAGATCTTGGCGATCTCCTCTCTCTCGACAAGCACTCTAGCGTCGTCGGAAAGACGCGGAATAAATGCTGGAACTCCTGGTCTTTTCGTCCTTGATGCCCAACACTGGTTTGGTGAAAGGAATATGCGTTCACCGCGCAGGTCGCCCTGCAGCCACGCCTCGGATCGCAGGAACGCGCCTATCGGTGTGACAACGCGACGTTCGTCCCAGTCGCGCTGTGCACGATCGTAACGTCCAATTCGCGCAGAAAGGAACTTTCGGCCATAAAAAGAGAGGTGTTGGACTGTTGATTTTTGCTGAGAAGTGACCCGGTATTTTTATCGAGATTTGACCCAGCCTTGATTATGTCTCTGCGGTTA
>NZ_JAOVQN010000004.1:0-253985 GCF_025673445.1 Ruegeria marisflavi | reverse complement strand
TCCAGCGTTTCCTCATCAATCCCGAGATGGATCTTGCGCCAGACCCGTCGTTTGGGGCCGCCATGCTTGCGCGCATGCCACTCGCCTTCGCCCTCGACCTTGATGCCAGTGCTGTCGATCAGCAGGTGCAGCGGCCCCTTGGACCCGCGATATGGGATGTTTACAGCCAGCGTCATTTGGCGGCGGCAAAGTGTGTTGAAGTCGGGCACCGTCCAGTCGAGACCGACCAGCCGCAGCAGGCTTTCGACGAAGCCTGTCGTCTGACGGAGCGCCATGCCGAACAGCACCTTCATCGACAGGCAGGTCTGGATGGCGACATCGCTGTAGGTCCGGTGGCGGCCACGCCTGCCTGTCGGTGCGGCATCCCATGTCATAGTGGGATCAAACCAGATGGTCAGTGAGCCGCGGCGCTTGAGCGCTTAATTGTAGGATGGCCAGTTCCTGGTCTTGTAGGTCGGCGGTGTGGGTCTGCTCATGCAGCACAGCTACCACGCTGGATTCACAAGATGAATCCCTCTCAGGATTTGTGCAACAGAGCCATCCGGTCTTGTTGGTGGGTATTCATTATGGAACCATCATGATACCCAAGATCGTGTTTACTCCGCTTGCGGCCGAGCTAACTGGCGTTCGGCGATTCAGTCTTTTTGCTGGTTCGACTCGTGCAAGAGCATCGTTCCCCAATGCTGCGAAAACGCTCCCAAAGGCTTCAAGTACCCAAACAATTCCTTGCCAAGCCGGGTCAGCTGATAACCAGCGTTGCAACGTTCGACAAAGCCACTCGCCTTCAATTCGTTCAGTTGTTTGTTGAGTACTGTTGGCGAGACTGTCTCGCAACGCTCTTGCAATTGCCTGAAAGTTAATGGGCTCTCAGAAAGCTGCCAGACTATTCCCAGAGCCCATGTGCGACCAAGAAGATCAAAAAGCGCCATGATGGGTTTGCCGGACTTCGAACCACGTACCGGCCGATCTGGAAGGGGAACCTTGTTTGGCATCTACAACACCCCATTGCTATTAAATATGTAGCACCTTTATGCTGCTTATTATGTAGCGCTTCGAGGCGCATGTCATGCTTCTTTTCCAATTCTTGCCGCGGTCGGTGCCTCTGCGGGCTGGGCAACGGGTATCGTATTGGCGCCAGACCCTGCCAGAAAGCTCGGCGCGTTCGAATTTACGCGCATTCAGCTTTTGGCCTGCGCCACAATTCTTTGTCTTGCCTGTTCGGTGCTTGGTTTTTGGCCCACCATTTCATGGAGCTATTGGCCGTCTTTTGGTGTGAGCATTGTTGTGGGAATGGTTCTTGGCAATCTGACTATGATTGCTTGTTTACGCCGGGGCGGTCCCCGACAAACCGAGTTGTTGCTGTCGCTAAAGGCACCCATCGTTGCCGGAATGGCCTATTTGATGTTTGGCGAGACGATATCCGGCACCGACCTGGTCGGCGTTGGAATAATCCTGTCAGGTATCTTTCTGGCCATCGTTTATGGCAGTAACCCCCAGTCTGAAGACACCGAGGAAAGCAGTTTTTTTGTTGTTTTCACATTGGGACTACTGGCTGCTGCTTTTCAGGGCTATGGGTTCCTTGTGATGAAACCCGCAATGTTAGCCGGGACCGAACCAATCGCTGTGTCGGCAATTCGATTGACAGGGGCCGCATTCGCGGTCTCGATAGTCTCGCTGTGACCTTCGAAGATGCTCCAGGGCCAACATCCGATGTCCCCCAAGCTTCTTGGTCAGACAATCCTTCCAGGATTTATCGGTTATGGCATCTCCTCATCGATGCTGCTCTATGCATATGCGAACATCGATGCAGGGATCGCTGCAGTTCTAGGATCTCTGTCCCCCATCCTTGTATTGTCGGTCTTGTGGATTGTCGAAGGACAGGAACCCAAGCCTCTGGCCGTGGTCGGAGCATTGTTGGCAATCCTCGGCACGTCGTTAATTGCCATTGCTTAGGGTTGGCATTCACCGTTGTGGTCGTGCAATTGCAGCAAAGACCGACAAGTCGCCCCCAACCGCCACTCAGCCCGACAAGTAAGGTGCGAGCAAAAGGAAAGGCCTTCCTGGGCATATGTGCGGCGGCAAGGAACCTGGCTTCGGACAACGGTGCAGGTCGAACCAGTTAGCCACACCCGCCGCTCGCCTCGCGGCTCGTAGCCGCCGCGCAAAGAATAGGCAGTAACAACGACCAGGCCGTCATGGCGGTCACAGACACCGGACCTGCCACAGTTCTCTGGCCCCAAACGCCGAATGTGTCCCGAAGCCCCACAATTGGCAGCGTGACCTTTCCTCACAAAAGAAAAGCCCCGCGACTCGCGCGGGGCAGTTAATCTTGCCAGAGCAGCAAGCGGGAGGAATTACCAGTTCATCGGGCCTTTGGTGTCAAAGGCGTGAACCAGGAAATCGATGAATGCGCGGACCTTGGGCTGGGTGAACCGGCCCGGCGGATAGACAGCATAGATACCCTGCACCTCGTCAGGCAGCGACGGCATCGCATCCTCGACCAGCCCCTTCTCCATCGCCTCGGTGAACAGGTAGCAGGGCAGATAGGCGATCCCCAGACCCGAAATTGCGGCATTCAGCAGCGACTGACCGTCGTTTACGCTCAGCCATCCGGCGGTGCGCACCTGCCGCTTTTCCCCTGAGGGCGCGGTCAGTTTCCAAACGTTGCCCGAGGACTGGCTGGAATAGTGCAAGAGCTTATGCTCGTTCAGGTCGTCGATCTTCTGCGGGCGGCCATATTTCTCGAAATACTTCGGGCTGGCGATCATCCGCTTGGTGGTCTCGGTCAACTTGCGGGCGCGCAGCGTGCTGTCCTCCAGTTCACCGATCCGCACCGCCATGTCGAACCCTTCGGAAATCAGTTCCACATACCGGTTGTTCAGAACCATGTTCACGGTAATGTCCGGGAATTCCGCCAGGAAATCCGACAAGACCGGCGACAGGTGATTGACCCCGAAATCGGTTGCGACCGAGATCCTCAGCAGCCCCGAAGGTGCCGATTGCATCGACGTGACCAGCGCGTCGGCCTCTCCGGCATCGTTCAGCACCCGGCGGGCCCGATCGTAATAGGCAAGCCCGATCTCTGTCGGCGACACCCGGCGCGTCGTGCGATTCAGCAGGCGGGCACCCAACCGGGCCTCCAGGCTGGACACGTGCTTGGACACGGCCGACTTCGAGATTCCCATCTTCTTGGCTGCATCGGTGAAGCCGCCCTGGTCCACGACGTTGGCAAAAGCTTCCATTTCTGTCAGTCGGTCCATTCCTGGTTCCTCGGCTGATTGCTGTTCTTCAGGATCCGCTTATCGGGACCAATCTGGGCGAGAACGGGGCAGAGCTGGGATAATATCAGGGTTTTGTCAGGGATCGTTTGCGACAGGGAAACACGGAAACAATCCGAAAAGCCCCTCCACAATCCTCAGAAAGTGACGCCGATCACATAGATCCACAAAGGCAAGGTGGCAGCACTCAGCAGGGTGGATTGCGCAATCAGCGTGGCCACCAGCTTGCGGTCCGCGCCAAAGCCCGACGCCAGCACGTGCGCCGCCGATGCCGTGGGCAATGCGGCGAACAGGATCACCACAGCAGCCAGACCGGGCTCGACCTCCAGCACGCGGCAGGTCAGCCAGACCAGCGCCGGCGTCAGCACCAGCTTCACCGTACAAAGATAGCCGTTGAACATGTCCAGCCGAGTCAGGGCGCGCCAGTCCATGGTGGCGCCGATCGATAGCAGGGCGATCGGAATGGCCGCTTGCGCCAGCATCTGCGCCGGAGCAAGGATCGGATCCGGAATCTTGTAGCCTGAAAGACCCACGGCCACCCCGGCGACCGAAGCCAAGAGAAAAGGGTTGAGGACGACTTTCCGCACCGTGGCACGCAGGGTCAGGTTGCCGCCACGCGACAGCGCCGAGACCGCCAGCAGGTTGGCTACCGGAACCGCCATACCGATGGCCACCGCCATCTGGCCGACATCGGCCAGATGCAGCGTTGGCACCGCGACAAAGGCCATGGCGGTGTTGAATCTCCAGGTGGTCTGCCAGGCCCCGGCAAAATCGAGAAACCGCTCTGGCCCGAATCGGCGCGCCAGATATCCCAGCATCAGCGCCAGCCCCATCACCGCCCAGACGGCTGGACCGATACGGATCACATCCTGCACCGCAATCGGCCGGTTGCTGGCGGCAAAGAACAGCAAGGCCGGAAACAGGACCTCGAAGTTCAGCTTGTCCAGCCCCTGCCAGGCCGCAGGCGCCAGCCGGTCGCGAACCGCGCCGCCCAGCCCGACCATAAGAAAGCTGGGCACCAGCCCCATCAGGATTGTCGTGATCATGCTTGCCCCGCTGCCCAGCCATTGCGCCCGACCTTGCGTCTCTGCTGGCCGTTACACAAGTCCGTGTGTTCGAAATGGCTGTTCGATTCCCGGCCCGGCATCGCATAGGATACCGCCAGTGTTCCAACATTGAGGATCTGGTTGTGAAAAGCTTTTTTGCTGCACTTGGTATCGGCCTTCTGGCAACCGCCGCCCTGGCGGGCGGCGATACACCTGCCAACCCCGACGCGCGCGTCTATTTCGCCAATCTCGCCGATGGCGATACCGTGGCCTCTCCGGTCACGGTGATCTTCGGGCTCAGCGGCATGGGCGTCGCTCCCGCCGGGACCGAGGCCGAGAATACCGGCCACCACCACCTGCTGGTCGACCGCCCCCCGATGGGTCAGGGCGAAGACGGGGCCGAGGAGCTGACATACGCCCTTCCCGCCGATGACAACCACCGCCATTTCGGCAAGGGCCAGACCGAGGTCACGCTCGACCTCGCGCCCGGCAAGCACACGCTGCAACTGGTGATGGGCGACTATACCCATGTGCCCCACAGCACCCCGATCGTGTCCGAGGTGATCACCATCGAGGTGAAGTAAGGACCGAGACTTCGGCCGCGGGCGAACCCTCGCCCGCGATCCTTGCCCTAAGACGGGGGTCCAGACGAAAGGACCCCCATGCTGACCTGCATCATCCGCTACCATATCGACCCGACCAAACGGGCCCAGTTCGAACGCTACGCCCGTACCTGGGGACAGGCGATCCCGCGTTGCGGCGCCGACCTGATCGGTTACTACGCCCCGCACGAGGGCTCATCGACCCTCGCCTACGGCATCTACAACATCCCCAGCCTGGCCGAATACGAGGCCTATCGAACCCGCCTTGCCGCCGATCCTCTGGGGCGACAGAACTACGACTTGGCCCAGTCCGAAAAGTTCATTTTGCGCGAGGACCGCACATGGCTCAAACTGGTCTCCACCCCGCATGGAGAGCCGACATGATCGCCATAATCTTCGAAGTCGAACCCGCTCCCGGGCAACAGGGCGCCTATCTCGATCTCGCAGGCCGGATGCGCGCCCTGCTTGACGATATGCCGGGCTTCATCTCGGTCGAACGGTTCCAGAGCCTCACCAATCCCGGCAAGCTCTTGTCGCTGTCGTTCTGGGAGGATGAAGAGGCCGTCGCCCGCTGGCGCCAGCTCGCCGCCCATCGCGGCGCACAGACCCGGGGGCGCGAGACGCTTTTCGCCGATTACCGCCTGCGTGTGGCGGGCGTGATCCGCGACTACGGCATGACCGACCGCGATCAGGCCCCCGAGGACAGCCGGGCAAGCCACGGCTAGACCAACCAGCGCAACAGGCGTTTCAACCTACAAGGGGCACGGCCCAATCCGTGTGGCGGTCAATCGCCCCCGGCACCGGCCCGCAGCTTGCCCAGAACAACGGGCGAATACTGCGCCGCACCGCCCGGCCCGAACACATGTTTCTGAATGCGCTCGAAGGCGTTCAGATAGGTCGTGTACGAGGTCAGATCGACTTCGCTGGGCGCGGGCAGCATGTCGCCCAGCGCCCCGGTATAGCCGCGCACGCTGATCTCCATCTCGGCCCGCGACAGGCCCAGCTGCGCCTCGGCGGCGATATTGGCCACCGAAACCTGCGCATCCGATTTGAAACTGGTGGCTTCGATCTTCAACAGAACCGCAACGCCGATTTCCACCTGCTGGCCATCGACCGTCCCCACCATGAACGATTTCGCCTCTTGCAACACGCCCACCGACTTGCCGCTGGCCTGCGCACTGAACAGGCTGTTGAACCAGCTGACCTTGCCGCTGGCCTCGCGGGTAAAGGCCACCGCGCGCACATAATGCTGATCGAGCGCAACCGGATCACCCGGTTGCAGCCCGTTCTCGCCGCCCAGGCCAAGCCCTAACCCTTCGGTCTGCGGACCGCCGGGATCGTCGGTGCGAAACCGATAGCCCGAAAACAGCGGGTCACCGGCAGAGAGGGGTTCATAAAGCGCTTTTTCCGACATGAGCATTCAATCCTTGCAACCAATGGCTGAACACTATCACAAAACTCACCCAAGGCCCAAACGCTTTGCCCCTTCATCTCGCCCCAAATACTCCCGCCGGAGGCAAAGATTCCTCGACGAAAAATCTCTCCCCCCGCCCGGATCAGAACGACAGCGCCAGCCGGGTACCCTGATTGATCGCGCGCTTGGCGTCCAGTTCGGCGGCCACATCCGCCCCGCCGATCACATGACAAGGCACGCCCTTGGCTTCCAGCGCATCCGCAAGCGACCGGTCCGAGACCTGACCGGCGCACAGAACCACGGTGTCGCAGGCGATGAGGGTGGGGTTCTCCCGCGCCTCGCCAAAGCTCACATGCAGGCCGTCGTCATCGATCTTTTCGTAGTTCACGCCGCCCACGAAATTGACGCCCTTCATCTTCAATGTCGCGCGGTGGATCCAGCCCGTCGTCTTGCCCAGATCCTTGCCGTGCGCCTTGGCCTTGCGCTGCAACAGCGTCACCTCACGCTCGGGCTTGGCGGGCTGCGGTCCCTCGGGCGCCAGGCCCGAGCGGTGCTCGCCCGGATCGGTCACGCCCCATTCCTTCATCCACAGCGGCAGGTCGGTCGCCGGGCTGTGGCCCTCTTCCAGCAGGAACTCGGAGACATCGAAACCGATGCCCCCGGCACCGATCACCGCAACCCGCTTGCCTACCGGCTTCTTGTGGCGCAACACGTCGATGTAGCTCAGCACATTGGCCCGGTCCTGTCCCGGGATTGCTGGGTCGCGCGGGCTGACGCCCGTGGCGATCACCACCTCGTCAAAATCCGCCAGATCGTCGGCGCCCACCGCACGGCCCAGCTCGACCTTGACACCCAGATCGGCCAGCATCACCCGGTACCAATCCACAAGGCCCCAGAACTCTTCCTTGCCCGGCACCTGCTTGGCCATGTTGAGCTGCCCGCCGATCTCGCCCGACTTGTCGAACACGGTCACCGCATGGCCGCGCTGCGCGGCGGTGATCGCGGTCGACAGGCCCGCAGGACCGGCGCCCACGATGGCCACCCGCTTGGGCGCCGCCGCCTTCTCCACCACCAGTTCGGTTTCATGACAGGCGCGCGGGTTCACCAGGCACGAGGTCAGCTTGCCGCCAAATGTATGGTCCAGACAGGCCTGGTTGCAGGCGATGCAGGGGGCAATGCGGTCGCCCTGTCCCGCCGCCGCCTTGTTGACGAAATCCGCATCCGCCAGCATCGGGCGGGCCATCGACACCATGTCGGCGCAGCCGGTCGCCAGTACTTCCTCGGCCACTTCGGGCGTGTTGATCCGGTTCGAGGTGATCACCGGGATCGACACCTGCCCCATCAGCTTTTTCGTGACCCAGGCAAAGGCCGCGCGCGGAACGCTGGTGGCAATGGTCGGTATCCGCGCCTCGTGCCAGCCGATACCGGTATTGATGATGGTGGCCCCGGCCTTTTCGATCTCTTTCGCCAGTTGCACCACCTCGTCAAAGGTCGAGCCATTGGGAACAAGGTCGATCATCGACAGGCGATAGATGATGATGAAATCGGTGCCCACCGCCTCGCGGGTCCGACGCACCACCTCGATCGGCAGACGCATCCGGTTTTCATAGGACCCGCCCCAGCGGTCGGTGCGCTTGTTGGTATGGGTGACCAGGAACTGGTTCAGGAAATACCCCTCGGACCCCATGATCTCGACCCCGTCATAGCCCGCCTGCTGCGCCAGCACCGCGGCATTGACGATATCGGTGATCTGCTTCTCGATCCCCTCCTCGTCCAGCTCGGTCGGCGGGAATGGAGAGATCGGCGATTTCACCGGCGACGGCGCCACGCATTTCGGCCCATAGGCATAGCGCCCCGCATGCAGGATCTGCATCGCGATCTTGCCGCCCGCCTCGTGCACCCGCGCGGTGACGATGGAGTGGTTTTCGACATCCTTTTCGCTGGTCATCATCGACGCCCCCGGCAGGACCGAGCCTTCCATGTTCGGACCGATGCCGCCGGTCACCATCAGCCCCACGCCACCCCGCGCGCGGTCGGCATAGAATTCGGCCACCCGGTTCCAGTCGCGGGTCTCTTCCAGCCCGGTATGCATCGAGCCCATCAGCACGCGGTTCTTCAGCGTGGCAAAGCCCAGATCGAGCGGGGCAAGCATATGTGGGTACGCAGTCATCGGAATTACTCTCCCTCGGATTTGACGGGCAAGATCACCCTAGCCCGTGCCCCTGTCACGCGAAACCCGACGTCACCCCCTTTGCCGCCGTAACGTCGCTTGCTAGACAGGGCCAACCCAAAGGAAAGACAACTATGACACCCGAAGAGATTGCCGAGCTTCCCTATCGCCCCTGCGTGGGTGTGGTCCTGATGAATGCCGATGGCTTCGTCTTTGTCGGCCAGCGCATGGACCAGAACACCGATGCCTGGCAGATGCCGCAGGGTGGCGTGGATCAGGACGAGGACCCCTTTGAGGCCGCCCTGCGCGAGCTCTGGGAAGAGACCGGTGTGACAGCGGATCTGGTCGAGATGGTGGCCGAGACCGAGGGCTGGCTGCCCTATGACCTGCCGCACGATCTTGTCCCGCGCATCTGGAAGGGGCGCTATCGCGGGCAGGAACAGAAATGGTACCTGTTCCGCTTCACCGGTCGCGACGACCAGATCGACATCAAAACCGACCACCCCGAATTCAGCCGCTGGAAATGGCAGGATCCCGCCCGGCTGGTGGCCGAGATCGTGCCGTTCAAGCGTGACGTCTATGAGCGCGTTGTTGCGGCCTTTGCGCCGCATCTGGGCTGAGCAAAGCGCAGCCGCCGGGGCGCGCCCGCCGGGCGCTGCCCGATCCATACCGCGCCCAGCACGATGATCGCGCCCAACCCCTGAACCGGGCTCAGGGATTCGCCCAGCGCCAGCCAACCCAGGATCACCGCCGTCAACGGGCTGAGGATACCCAAAAGCGAGACCGCCGCCGGTTCGATCCGGGCTAGACCGCGAAACCACAGGATATAGGTCAGCGCGCCGCCGATCAGGCTGAGCCAGGCAAGTGCCGCCAGATTGGTCAGGCTCAGGCCGGGCCAGTCAGGCGCAGCCAGCCAGGCCACCGGCATCATCAGCAGACCACCGGCGGTCAGCTGCCAGGCGGTGAATGTGACCAGCGGCACGTCGGGCCGCCATTTGCGGGTCAGCACCACGCCCACCGCCATCGACAAGGCGCCGCCCAGCCCGGCCAGCACACCTACCATATCCAGCCGCGCCTCGGGACCAAGCAGCAACAGCGCCACGCCGGCAATCCCCGCCAAGGCTGACAGCACCGCTCCCATCCGTATCTGCGTACCCAGCGCCACCGCTGACAGGAACACGACGATCAGCGGCTGCACCGCGCCCACCGTCGCTGCCACCCCGCCCGGCAGGCGATAGGCGGCGACAAAGAGCAGCGACCAGAACACCGCAAAGTTGAGCGCCCCCAGGATCAGCAACCGCCCGAGCCAGCCGCGCGGCGGCAGCTGACGCACCAGCAGCATCAAAAGCAACCCGGCCGGCAGCGCCCGCAGCAGCGCCACCACAAAAGGCGAATGCGCGGGCAGGAACTGGGTCGTGACGATATAGGAACTGCCCCAGATGGCCGGGGCGATTGCGGTCAGGGCGATATCCGTTGTCCGTGACATGGGGGGCCTCATCCAATTATCTCGACGTCGAGATAACATTATTTATCTTGACGTCAAGATAAATCGCCGAAATAACCCGGATCATGGATCATGTAGACCTTATCACCCGGCAATGGGCGGCCGAGCGCCCCGATCTCGACACCCGGGCCATGGCGGTGATTGGACGGGTTGCGCGGCTGTCAATGGCCTGTACCCAGGGGATGCAGAGAACCTTTGCCCGATACGGGCTGAATCCGGCCAAGTTCGACGTGCTGGCCACGCTCCTGCGCTCGGGCCCGCCCTATGCGCTGTCACCCGGCGCACTGCTCGATACGACCATGGTCGCCTCGGGCACCATGACCAACCGGATCGACCGGCTGGAACAGGACGGGTTGGTCGAACGCCGCAAGAACCCCGAAGACAGCCGCAGCGTGATCATCGCGCTCACGCCCAGGGGGCTGACCCTGATCAACGAGATGATGGCCGCCCATGTGGCGACGCAGGCGCAGCTCTTGCAGGGGCTGACGTCTGAGGAACAGACGACGTTGTCCACCCTGCTGGCCAAGGCCCTGCACTGCGCCGAAATCGCAAACGCGCGCGCCGAAACTTAGGCCAGGTCGCCCAGCTCGCTTCCGGCAAACCCGGCCTGAATAAACCGGACCATTGCGTCGGTACCCTTGGTATCCAGATCGTACAGATCGGGCCGCGCCGAAAGATAGCCGCGCCAGGTGCGTTCCGGACGTTGGCTGATGCGCGAGCCAAACTGCTGATGCATCAGCGATGCCAACCGGGTCAGCGCCACACCCTGCCCGTTCTTGCTGTGCTTTGCGATCACCGACCTGATCTGCCGATCCAGCTCCGAGCACCGCTCAGGCTGCACACTGACTGGCACCGCCGCAGATTTCGCCTCCAATTCGACAAACAGGCTACAGGCCGACCGGAACCCATCCGGCGCCTTGGCTTCACCAATACCGATGGCCCTTTTGCCGATCTCTCGCAACCGCCGCGCCAGATGGGCGAAATCCCCATCCGAACTGGCAATGACGAAACAGTCAAAGCCCCCGGTCAAGGCAAGCTCCATCGCATCGAGGCTCAGCAACAGATCCCCCGCGTTCTTGCCCCGCCCCGCGTGAACCAACCGCCAATCCGCCTGATCGGCCCAGGCGCTCGGGCGCTGAACATCCAGATAGACCCGGGCATAGTCGACATTCCCCTGTTGCCGGGCCGTGCCCAGCACCTCCTGCGCCCGCGCGGCCCCGATATTGTCGCCATCCGCGAACACCGCCACTTTTGCCCTCATACCGTCTACCCGACTCATTGCGCATCAGTTCGGAATAGCCCCGCAATCCGGCAAGAATTTGACCGCCGACAGCCCACCCGGAAAACAGGGGCACCGATAAAAGTGGCAGCACCCAACCCCTGCTTCTTTCTGGTCGAAAATACTCCGGGGTGAATTGCCCGCAGGGCAAGAGGGGCAGCGCCCCTCCCCACCCCGGGATCAGAGCAGCCCGTTTTCCTTCAGCAGCTCGACCATGTTCGTCTCGGGGCGCGGGCCGATATGGCTGATCACCTCGCGGGCGCAGATATTGCCGATCCGGGCGCAGGTCTCGTAATCGCGGCCCGTGGCCATGCCAAACAGAAAGCCCGCGGCGAACTGGTCGCCCGCGCCGGTGGCATCCACCGGCACCACCTTTTCCACCGGCACGTCGATGCGGACCGTGCCGTCCATCACCGTCACCCCGTCGCCCGAGCGCGTGCAGACCACCAGCGGGCAGATGCCCGAGGTCAGCATCAGCGCATCGTCCAGATGGTCGGTCTCGAACAGCGACTGAATTTCGGCCTCGTTGCCGATCACGAAATCCAGATCGTGCTGGATAAGCGACAGGAAATCGGCCCGGTGCCGGTCGACGCAGAACGGATCGGAAATCGCGATCCCCGCCTTGCCGCCCGCCGCGCGGGTCGCCCGCGCCGCCTCGCGAAAGGCCGATTTCCCGGCGTCATGGTCGAACAGATAGCCTTCGAGGAACATCAGTTTCGCATTGCCTGTCACCGCTTGCGGCACGTCCGCCGAACTCAGCGTGGTCGAGATACCCAGATAGGTGTTCATCGACCGCTCGCCATCGGGCGAGACAAAGATCATCGAGCGTGAGGTCGCCAGGTCCCCTGCCACCGGCGGGTTGACGAAGTCGATACCGCCCTCGTTCATCGCATCGGCATAGAAATGGCCCAGCGCATCGTCGCGCACCCGCCCGATAAATGCCGTATCCAGACCCAGCGCGCCCGCGCCCGCGATGGTGTTGGCAACCGAGCCGCCCGGCGTCTGCACCCGCTCCTTCATCGAGGCATACAGCACCTCGCCGCGCTCCTGCTCGATCAACTGCATGATACCTTTCTCGATTCCCATCAGGTCGAGAAAGCTGTCATCGGCTTGCGAGATCACATCGACAACGGCATTGCCGATGCCAACGACATCGTAGGTCTTCATAGGGTCTTATCCTCGAATTGGCACAGATCGCGAATGAGGCAGGTGCCGCACATCGGCTTTCTGGCTTTGCAATGGTAACGGCCGTGCAGGATCAGCCAGTGATGCGCGTGCTGCTGGAAATCGGCCGGGATATTGTCCTCGATGGCGCGTTCGACCGCGTCCACATCCTTGCCCGGGCAGATGCCGGTACGGTTGCCGACGCGAAAGATATGGGTGTCCACCGCCTGCGCCGGGATGCGCCACCACATGTTCAGCACCACATTGGCGGTCTTGCGTCCGACGCCGGGCAGCGATTGCAGCGCGGCGCGCGAATTGGGCACCTCGCCGCCATACTGCTCGACCAGGATGCGGCTCAGCTTGATCACGTTCTTGGCCTTTTGCCGGAACAGGCCAATGGTCTTGATATGCTCGGTTACACCCTCTTCGCCCAGCGCCAGCATCTTTTCCGGCGTGTCAGCGATCTTGAACAGGTCGCGGGTGGCTTTGTTCACCCCCGCATCTGTGGCCTGCGCGCTCAGCGCGACCGCCACCACCAAGGTATAGGCGTTCACGTGCTCCAGCTCGCCCTTGGGTTCGGGGTCGGCGGCCTGGAACCGGGTAAAGATCTCGCGGATCGTGTGATAATCGAGTTGCTTTGCCATCCGGGCCTTAATGCCCTGACAGACAATCCCCCGCAATTGAAAAGGCAGCGCCTATGCCACTGTCGCGCTCATTTCCGCCCCGGCTGCCGTCAGGTTCTGCTGTACCTTTGACCATTCGGCATCATTGGCCGCCAATACTGCCTTGGGATCGATCCGCACCGCATAGCCCCGGTTCAGCGCGCCAAATGCAGTGTTCTTGACACAGTGACAGCCATCCAGGCCGGTCAGGATCAGGGTGCCGATCCGGTTTTCCTCCAGGTATCGCGCAAAGGAGGGTTCGGAAAAGGCATCGCCCATGGATTTCTCGACCTCGATATCGGGCATCAGGCCCAGGCGCGGGTCCAGCCCGATGCCCGCCGACCCGGCATTGCCGCGCCCCTGATTGAACCAGCCGTTCAGCAGTTTCGCCAGCCCGGCCTTGTACACCTGCCGAACCGCGATCACCGGCATTCCGACCCGTCGTGCCGCATCCGCCGCCGTTCTGATGTTCTCCATCTTGGTGTCCAGCTGCTCAGCCTCCCACACCGGCAGCGAGGTGAAATCGCTCTGCATGTCGATCACCACCAGCGCGATTCCGGGGCGCGCGGCCCGGTCTATCTGCGGACCTTTGGTTGGAGTGCCGATCCTGCTGATCTCCAGCAGGACATAGAGAACCGCAACCACCAGCCCAGCCGCGATAATCCAGAGAACGGACATATCAGACCTCCTTGGCCATATCTGCAAAGAACCGGGTCAGGGCAAGCTGCACCTTGTGATAGGCGGCAAGTTCGGCGGCCGAGAACCCCTCGGAGAAAAGCGCCAGCTTCTCCATTTCATCCGCCCGGATCGCGGTGATGATGGCCTCGCCCTTCGGGGTCAGCCAATAGCGGTGCGACCGCGCATGCTCGGGATTGGCCCGCCGCTCGATCAGCCCGGCGCGTTGCACCTCTTGCAGGATGCGCGAGATATACTGCCGCTTCATCTGCAACGCGGCGCCCAGTTGCGGCGCCGTGGCGCCGGGGGTCAGCGACAAGCCTTCAAGGATCGCGCGCTGCCCGACGGTTACACCCTCGCGCAAACTCCCGCGCTCCACCGCCGCCGTGATATTGCGCAAGAGGGGCCGCGTGGCCTGTACCGCCTGATAAAGCTGATCGGGTTCATGTGTCATGCCCGCAGTATTGGACCGAACGGCACGATTCGTCAACTTAGTTGACAAATATTTGCACAGGTTCCGGGTCGCGGCGACGGGCGCTGCGCGCTACGTTCAGATCAGACAAAGAGGTGCGACATGAACGTTCAAACTACGGAAGAGGGCTATCACTATGGCGTCATCCGCCGCGCGATCGAGCTGATCGATGCAGGCGGCGAGACCATGTCGCTGGACGACCTTGCAGCCCGGATGAACATGAGCCCCGCCCATTTCCAACGGATCTTTTCGCGCTGGGTCGGGGTCTCGCCCAAGAAATACCAGCAATACCTGACGCTAGGCCATGCCAAGGCGCTGCTGGAGGAACGGTTCACCCTGCTTGAAGCAGCCCAGAATGTCGGTCTCTCGGGCACCGGGCGCCTGCACGACCTCTTCGTCCGGTGGGAGGCAATGAGCCCCGGCGATTATGCCCGCAAGGGCGCGGATCTGACGATCTACTGGGGCTGGTTCGAAAGCCCCTTTGGCCCCGCACTGGTGATGGGGACCGAGCGCGGCATCTGCGGCATCGGATTTGCCGCCGAGGCGGGCGCCGAGGCCACGATGCAGGATCTGCTGTCGCGCTGGCCACAGGCCACGTTCGTCGAGGACCCGATGCGCCTGCGCCCCTGGGCGCTCAGCGCCTTTGGCGCCGCCAGCGACCGGCTGGAGCCGGTGCCGCTCTACCTGATCGGCGCACCCTTGCAGATCAAGGTCTGGGAGGCGCTCTTGCGCATCCCCTCGGGCCAGGTCACCACCTATGGCGAGTTGGCCCAGTCCATCGGCCAGCCGCGCGCGGTACGCGCCGTGGGCACGGCGGTGGGGCGCAACCCGGTCAGCTGGCTGATCCCCTGCCACCGCGCCCTGCGCAAATCGGGCGGCCTGGGCGGCTATCACTGGGGCCTGCCGGTGAAACGCGCCATGCTGGCCTGGGAAGCGGCCCGCAGCGAGGCCTAGCCCCAGCGCGCCGCCATCCAGCGCAGCAGATGCAGCCGCCTTGGCCGCGCCGCGCGGCGGGCGGCAAGCTCTCTCTCGATTTCCCAGTTGCGCAGGGTTTGGGGCACGCTCCAGCGCTCCAGCTTGCGGGCCATTAACACATGGTGGTCGCGGCTTGGCATGTTCGGTCTCCTTCGGCTGTCGATGCGACGGCCATCAGACCCCAATCCTGCTGACACCCCGTTGTCAGGGGCATGTGCTAGGGTGTCAGCAGTACGCCCGAGGATCCCATGCGCCGCTCCACCCGACTGTTCGAAATCATCCAGATCCTGCGCGCGGCAACAGCGCCCATCACCGCCGAGGATCTCGCCGCGCGGCTCGAAGTCTCGGCCCGCACCGTCTATCGCGATATCGCCGCGCTTCAGGCCATGCGCACCCCGATCGAGGGCGCGGCGGGCCTGGGTTACGTCATGCGCGGCGGCTATGACCTGCCGCCGCTCAACTTCGATCAGGAAGAGATCGAGGCACTGCGCGTCGGCCTCTCGATGCTCGTGCGCACCGGCGACAGCGCCCTGCAACAGGCCGCAGAACGGGTCTGCGCCAAGATCGACGCGCTGCACGATCCGGCCGACTGGCTGCGGGTGGCGCCCTGGGGCGCGCCCGCCGACGATCCCGGGCAGGGCTGCACCCCCATCGCATTGTTGCGTCAGGCCGTGCGCGAGGCGCGCAAGCTCAGCGTCGAATATCGCAGCGTGAATGGGGTCCAGACGTTGCGCGTGTTGCGCCCGGTCGGGCTGATCTATCACCTCGACTGCACCATGCTGGCGGCCTGGTGCGAATTGCGGCAGGGCTTTCGCCATTTCCGCACCGACCGGATCTGGGCCTGCGACCTGCTGTCCGACAGCTTTGCCCCGCAGGCAGCGGCCCTGCGCCAGCTCTGGCAGGATCAAAGCCGCTGGGACGAGGCCGCCACCCCGAATTGATCGCCGGATGGGCGGGGAATCGCCTATTTCACCGCTTTGTCGCTTGTTCGCACCAGCTCGGGCGGTGATATACTGGAACAAAGCAACAAGTGCCGCGTTAAGTGAGCGCAGGAGCAGAAGGTGAATCCATGACTTCGAACAAACATTTCCTTGCGGCCGGGCTGGTGGCCGTTCTGACGCTGGGCGCCTGTACCGATCCGGCCTCGCTCAGCACCAATGCCGACCCGAACAAGAACACCAAGACCGGCGCCATCGCGGGCGCCATCCTGGGCGCCGGTGTCGGCGCGATCGCCAACGATTCCAATCCCGGGCTGGGCGCGCTGGCCGGTGCGGCCATCGGCGCCGCCGGCGGCGGGCTGATCGGCAAGCAGCTCGACCAACAAGCGGCCGAACTGCGTCAGGAACTGGCCAATGACGGGATCACCATCACCAATACCGGCGACCGTCTGATCGTGAGTGTCCCGAACGACATCACCTTCGACACCGACAGCTATACCGTGCGACCGGCGCTGCAATCCGACCTGCGCAAGGTCGCGGCCCATCTCGTGCGTTATCCCAAGTCGAACGTGCAGGTCATCGGCCATACCGACAGCGACGGCGATGCCGCCTATAACCAGGGCCTGTCCGAACGCCGCGCCAACGCGGTGGCCGACATCCTGCAATCGGGCGGGGTGACCTATGACCGGATCTCGACCATCGGCATGGGCGAAAACAATCCGATCGCCTCGAACCTGACGGCCGAAGGCAAGGCCCAGAACCGCCGGGTCGAGATCGTCATCGTCCCCAAGAACCGCTGAACCAGCGGCATCAGCGGTGCTTTCACCGTCGCAGCGCGACACCAAATCCTCGCAGAGGATTTGTCCACAGACTTTTTTCAAAAGTCTGAGTCGCGCTGCGTGGCATCGGCACGCCACCTCCCATTGTCGCGCATTTTCACACAGGGATTGCGCGACGGCAGGGGTTTGGCGCCCGGGCATCGCGGGCTAGGTTGAACCCAACACGTTCAGGAGACCGACATGACCGATCTTACCTTGCTGGGTATCAGCGGCTCGCTGCGTCGCGAGGCCACCAACCGCAAACTGATGCACGAGGCCGCGCGGCTTTTCGCGCCCGCCCGCTTCATCGTGGCTGACCTCAATCTGCCGCTCTATGACGGCGACAACGAACAGGCAGAGGGCATCCCCGCATCGGTCCAGGCGCTCGCCGACCAGATCGCCGCCGCAGATGCCGTGGTGATCTCGACGCCGGAATACAACAAGGGGCCATCCGGCGTGCTCAAGAATGCGCTCGACTGGGTCAGCCGCACCAAGGGCAGCCCCTGGGCTGACAAGCCGGTGGCGGTGATGTCGGCGGCGGGTGGCCGGGCCGGTGGCGAGCGCGCGCAGGCAACGCTGCGCGGCTTCCTTGTGCCATTCCAGCCCCGGCTGCTGTCCGGCCCGGGGGTGCATCTGGCCGACAGTTCCAACCAGTTCGACGACCAGGGTCACCTGATCAGCGATCAATATGCCGCCACCCTGCAACGGCTGATGGACAAGCTGCGCATCGAAGCACAACGCTAAACCGAAAATGTGTCGCAAACCGGCAAGCGCGGCGGTCAAACCCGCGCCAGCCTGACCCTGTCAGGCAACAGGAGGCCGGAATGCAGACCAGCGCGCTTCACCCGAGGTTCGGGCGCATCGTCCATGACATCGACCTGCGCGAAGTGACCGCCGGTCACCTCTACCCCGAGATCCGGGCGCTTTTCGAAAACCATTCGGCGCTGCTGTTTCCCGCGCAGTCGATCACCGACACCGATCACACCCGGCTGGGCACGCTGTTCGGCCCGCTGGAAAACCGCGATGCCATGGCCGCCGGACGCGATGTCGCGTTCCAGGTCTCGGAGCTGAGCAACCAGACCAGGAACGGGCTGCGGGCGCAGGACGACCTGCATATGCTGAACCTGCAATCCAACATGCTCTGGCATACCGACAGCACCTTTCTGCCCACCCCGGCGCTGATCAACATCCTGACCGCGCTGGTGGTGCCGCCCTCGGGCGGCGAGACCGAGATCGCCTCGACCCGCGTCGCCTGGGCCGAGATGCCGGCGCATCTGCGCGACCGGCTCAAACATGCGGTGATCTGGCATCGGCTGTCGCACAGCCGTGCCAAGCTTTCGGCCGAGCTCGCCCGCCTGCCGACAATGACCCGCTGGCCCGACCGGCCCTGGCGCGCGATCTGGCCTAACCCGGTCACCGGCGAGGAGGCGCTGTTCATCGCCTCGCATGCCTTTGCCATCGAGGGGCTGGGCCATGCCGAAAGCCAGGAGATCCTGGAAGAGGCGATCGCCTTCTGCACCCGCCCCGAATACGTCTATACTCACCGCTGGCAGGTGGGCGACGTGCTGATCTGGGACGAACGCGCCACCCTGCACCGGGGCCGCCCCTGGGATTACGACCACGAACGCACCCTGCGTTCGATCTGCTGTTCGGTGGCCGAGGCCGATGGGCTGTCAGCCGTCCGGGTGCTGCACGCCTGAAGCGGCCGAGGCCTGTGCCTTGATCCACCGATCAAACCGCCACATGCCCCAGGCGATCGGAATCAGAGCCAGACCGCCGATGACATAGGCCAGCGGCTCCTCGCCAAAGCTTTCGAACATCTGGGTATAGGCGTGGATCACCCCGAACACGAGCGAGGCGTTGAACAGCCCCCGGTTGCCGCGATGCGCCGACCAGAACAGCAGCGCCACCAGCGCCGCCGCCCACAGCACCGAATAGACCCCCTCGGAAATGACCAAGGCGGTGTCGCGAAAGGCATCGCGCGCCTTGGAATAGGCATCCCAGGCGCCTTCGGTCCAGACCTGTGGCTCTGCCGGACCCCAGATCGTCTCGCCCACCACATCGCCCCAGAGCGAGCCAACCAGCGCACAAAGATTGGCCACGACAAAGCCCAGCATCGCCAGGATGCGCGCGTGCCGCGCCGTGCGCTCGCCATATCGCCCCGCCACCCAGAGACAGGCCGCTAGCAGCACCGCCATTTGCAGGATCGAAAGCGTCGATTCCGGCGAATAGAAAACATAGGCCGCATGGAAGTAAAAGGTGCCGGTATCCAGCATCTGGGCAAAGGGCACGATGGCCAGCGCCGTGATCAGCCGCACGTCCAGCAGCCAGCCCCCCGCCACCAGCAAACCCGCCGTGTAGAAGTAAAACAGGCTCACCAACAGGCCCGACACCCCGTTGTCGGCAATCAGATACCCCAGCCCGCCGACATGCATCGCCAACCCCATCAGGGCCACCGCCCCGGTGACAAACGGCGCTCGCGCCATATCACGGACAAAGGCGAACATCGCCCCGGCCAGGATCAGCCCGCCCAGAACACTCAGCATCTGGCCCGCGATCTGCGGATGGTTCGACACCAGCTCGACCGTGCCGCCGCCGCACAGCATACCGGCCCCGATCAGCGCCGCGGCATTGCCGAACATCCGCAACTCTCCACCGCCACGCGACAGAATGGCAAACCCGCCCGCCAGCAGCATCAACCCCACCACCGCCACCGCCAGCGGATCCTGCAACCAGAAGATCAGCCCGCCCGTCGCCGACAGGATGCCCAGGCACAGGACCGTGTTGATACCCAGTGTCACCATCGCCTGCCGCGACCGCGCCTCGATCTCGCGCGCGGCCTCCGGGGCGATCACCCCGTCGTCAACCAGCTTGTCCGTATCTGCAACCGCGAACATGGTCGCCCTCCCCCGCGATCCGGTTTCCGGTCAGCCTAGCATCGAACGCGGCCAAAGACAGCCGATTGCGCGCCCGCACCCGGATAGGCTTGTGCCGCAGGACCGCCGCCCGTATCTAGACGCAAACCTCAATTGCGGGAGACACCCAATGTTCAAAGGACTCGGCGGCCTCGGCGACATGGCCAAGATGATGAAATCGGCGCAGGAATTGCAGACCAAGATGGCCCAGATGCAGGAAGATCTGAACACTGTCCTGGTCACCGGCGAATCCGGCGCCGGGCTGGTCAAGGCCACCGCCACCGCCAAGGGCGAGCTCAAGGGGCTGAACATCGACCCCTCGATCTTCAACGGCGACGACAAGGAAGTGGTCGAAGACCTGATCCTGGCCGCGATCAAGGACGCCCAGGCCAAGGCGGCCGAAAAGGCGCAAGAGGAAATGGCCCGCCTGACCGAAAGCATGGGCCTGCCCAAGGACATCAAGCTGCCGTTCTGAGCGCAGCGGCCGTTTCCTTTGCCGTGAACCCGGTGCATGATTGCGGCAGAGCAGGCACCGAGCAGGAACCAGGACCATGGCCGGATCGACCAAGGATATCGACGCGCTGATCGAACTGATGGCGCGTCTGCCCGGGCTGGGCCCACGCTCGGCCCGGCGCGCGGTGCTGCACCTGATCCGCAAGCGCGCCCTGCTCATGGCCCCGCTGGCCGACCAGATGACACGGGTCGCCGCCAGCGCCCGCGAATGCCTCAACTGCGGCAATATCGGCACCTCGGATGTGTGTGACATCTGCACCGACGAGCGCCGCGCCACCGGCGAGCTCTGCGTGGTCGAGGATGTGGCCGATCTCTGGGCGATGGAACGCTCGGGTGTGTTCAAGGGCCGCTATCACGTGCTGGGCGGCACCCTGTCGGCGCTCGATGGGGTCGGCCCCGAGGAACTGCGCATCCCCCGACTGGCCAACCGGATCACGACCGAAGCGATCACCGAGGTGATCCTGGCCCTCAACGCCACCATCGACGGCCAGACCACGGCGCATTACATCGCCGACCAGCTGGGCGGCCGCGTGCGGCTGACCTCGCTGGCACAGGGCGTGCCCATTGGCGGCGAGCTCGACTATCTCGACGACGGCACCATCTCGGCCGCCATGCGCGCCCGCAAGGATCTCTAGCCCGGCTTCCAAAAGGCCAGTACTTTGACTCAGAGGGTAGGTCGCCAAGAGGGCCCGGCAATGACGACAACCAGATTGCGCATCTTTGTTCCCGTCGCGATCCGGGGCATCATGGCGCGCTTCGGCCCGCGCCTCGACGCGGCAGCGGGCCGACCGGTCACACAGATAATCGACCTCAACCCCCGGATACCCCAACGCATCGCCGCTGGCGAAGCCTTCGACATCGGGCTAACCAATCCCGAATACGTCCCCGCCCTGATCGCCAGCCGCCACGTTGACCGCACCTCGCACCGGCCCTTTGCTCGGGTGCCGCTCGCGGTCGGCTGCCGGGCAGGCACTAAGGCAGAGCCTCTCCGGGACGCGCCCGCAATCGCCGATCTTTTCCGGCGGGCGGACAGCATCGCCTATACCGGCGCGGGCACCAGCGGCCGCATCTTTCTGGATGCGGTTGCGCGGCTGGGGCTGTCTGACACCCTGCGCCCGAAAAGCCGCCCGATGGGCGGCGGCGAACCGGTCGCTTCGGTCGCGGCAGGGGACACCGAACTGGCCGTGGCACCACTGTCGACGATCCTGTCGCCCCCCGGTCTCGCCCCTGCTGCCGTCTTTCCCCGCGACTTCGGCACCGACATCGACATGTCGATCTTCCTCAGCCCGACATCGGGCTCAGGTGCCACCGCCGTTCTCGACCTTCTGACCTCCGGCACGCTGAATGACGAACTCGCAGCGGCGGGCGCCATGCGCTTTGGCTTTGCCTGACCGCGCCCGTCAACCCTTGGCCTGCCGGGTTATTCACCGGCGCCGAACCGATGGCCATGTCATGGGATACCCGCCCAAACCTGCCCCACGAAATCGGTAACGCCCGGCGGGGTTTTCCTTTTGTCCCACGCGCTTTGCGGCTAGGTAAGGATAAAGCCTCAATCACCGCCCGGAGATGTCCCGATGACCCGCATTCTTGCCCTTGCTCTCGCCGCCACAACCGCCACCGCCGCCTGGTCGCAAGAGCTGATCGACAAGGGGTTCGTGCATGGTTGGAACCTGATGGTGGACCCTGCCCTTGGCAACGGCTGCCTGATCCAGACCGTCTATCAGGATCTCTCGATTGTCCGCCTCGGCTATGACGCGCAGGGCAATCGCGGCTATTTCACTGTCTACAACAAGGCCTGGGGCGAGATCGAAGACGGCAAGAGTTATCCCGTCACCTTCGACCTGGACGGAGAGAAGTTCGAAGCCACCGCCATTGGCGCGAAACAGGGCAAGGTGCGCGGCGCAACCGTGTTCTTCACCGATCGCGAATTCGTGCACGCCATTGCCCAGCGCAAGGTGATGACCGTCTATGGCGTGGACGGGCAGCAGGTCATGGCGATCGACCTCAAGGGAACCGCCAAGGCGCTGGAATATGCCCGCGAATGCCAAAAGGAACAGGGCTGATCCGGCTTCAGCGAATCGCGTACAGCAGCGCGTCTTCGGTCCGGCAGTCGCGCACCACGTCCCGGCCACAGGGAACCGGTTTCAGGCTGTTTGACAGGCAGATGCGCACCTCGGCGATGTAGCGGCCGTTGCAGGTCACCGTCAGCATGTCGCGTTCCAGGTTCGGATTGGCCTTCAGAAACGCCTCTTCCACCACCCGCGCGGGCAGTTGGACCGTCCGGTCAAGCCGCCGGAACACCTCGGGCCGGACCACGCTGTCATAGGCCTCGCGCGACAGGTCGAAATAGTTCTGTGCGCTCAGCCCCGTACAGGTGCCGTGTTTCTTCCACTGATGCCAGGCAAGGCCCGAACTGCCCTGAATATCGGCCATTTCCGCCGTCATCCGGCGCGAGGGTGGCGTCTCGGAGGTGCGGCAGTATGAGGGCCAGCCATACTGATACTGCGGCCAAAGCCCGTGCAGGATCCAGCCATAATCGTGGCGCGGGTTACACTGGTCCTCGCCCCGCGCGTCGCCCGTGGTCTCGCACCAGTTCGGCGACCAGCTGAGCGACAGCACGTAATAGTCGAACTGGCCCGCTTTCTCGCCATCGGCCAACACCGAAACAGCGCTCAGAACCCACAGAATCAACCAGCGCATTCGCTCTTTCCTTATCTGCCCGGCCCGACTATATACAGCCGGAGTTCCCCGACAACGGAAACCGCCCCAAGACCCCGGGGCAGCCGAATTCCGGCGACGGGAGAGATGTATTCGCAAGGAGACAAGCCATGGCAAAACCTTTGATGGCCAAGGCGACCGCCGTCTGGCTGGTTGACAACACGACGATCAGCTTCAAGCAGATCGCCGATTTCGTCGGCATGCACGAGCTGGAGATCCAGGGCATCGCCGATGGCGACGTGGCTGTGGGCGTCAAGGGCTTTGACCCGATCGCCAACAACCAGCTGACCCAGGAAGAGATCGACAAGGCGCAGAACAACCCGCTGCACAAGCTCAAGCTCAAGTTCAATCCCGCTGCCTCGGGCGAAGAAAAGCGCCGCGGCCCGCGCTACACCCCGCTGTCCAAGCGTCAGGACCGCCCGAACGCGATCCTATGGCTGGTCAAGTTCCACCCGGAACTCGCCGACGGCCAGATCGCCAAGCTGGTCGGCACCACCAAGCCGACGATCCAGTCGATCCGCGAGCGGACCCACTGGAACATCTCCAACATGCAGCCCATCGACCCGGTTGCGCTGGGTCTGTGCCGTCAGTCGGAACTGGACTCTGTCGTGCAAAAAGCCGCCGCCAAGAAGGCCGCCGAAGGCGGCGTGATGAGCGACGACGAGCGCCGCAAGCTGGTTTCGACCGAACAGTCGCTGGGCATGGAAACCTCGCCCCGCATCCCGACCGCCATCGAAGGGCTGGAGAACTTCTCGCTCTCCGAGCCGATCGACACCAGCGATGACGACGATGACGATCACGGCCCCATCGTGGATGCCGACAGCTTCTTCAACCTGCCCAAGGGCGGCGATCACGACGAAGAAGACGACGACGATCCGCGCTACTGACCCGATATGCCCCGGCCCACTGGCCGGGGTTCTCGCTTGTAAGATCCCATGCTTGATATTCTGTCCAAACTGCTTGGCCCGCACCGCGCGGTATCGGTCTATGCCTTCTTCCAGACCCGTGGCGCTTTCCTGGCGGCGGCGGCTCTGATCCTGGCAATCCTGCTCACGCTGTTCTTCTTCGGCAAGGGCGAGGAAGAGCACGAGCACGAGGCGTTCCTGACCCTCGACGTGCTGTCGGCGGTGGCTGTCAATGGTGACCTGAACAAGGGCGCCGTGGTCTCGGTCCGGCTGCCCGATGGGAATGCCATCTCGATCTCCACCACCGACGGGCCGATTGCCAACACGATCACCACCACCGCCTGTGTCGAAAAACGGGTCTACGTCACCAGTCGCGAGGCGCGGTACCGGCTGAAACTGCCCCAGCATTGCGCAGGGCAGTAACCGGGCTCAGATCATCTGGAACAGGACACCGGCGATCACCGCACCGGTGATCCCCAGCCCCAGATACAGCGCAAAGACCCTTGGCTTGACCAGCGACCAGACAGCCGCCATCGCGGGGACCGAACTGACCGCGCCCGCCACCATGAATGCCATCGCCGCGCCCACCGTCATCCCCTGTTCGGTCAGCCCCGCCAACAGCGGCGGCGCGACATACGAGTTCAGATAGGCCGGCATGCCCACCAGCGCCGCGATGACGATCGGCAACAGCCCCTCGCCGCCCACCAGCCCGGCGATCACCTCGGCCGGAACGTACTGAACCAGCAGCGCCTCGATCACATAGGCCAGCGCCAGCCATTTCAGCAGGAACAGCGCGTTGCTCAGAAACTCCTGGCGAAACACGGCGATCCGGTCGGCTTCGGTCCAGAACCGCCACACCGGCGCAACCGGCTTGGGCGTGCCGCAGCCGCAGCAGCCAGACCGCTTGTAAACCCGCAGCGGATCGGCCAGCGCACCGCCCCGCGACAGCGCCCGCACCACGAACCCGCCGAACAGGCCCAGCCCCACCGCCGCCACCGCCTTGCCAATGGCAAAGGGCCAGCCCAGCGCGCCCGCCGTGATCAACAGCGTCGGCGGGTCAATCAGCGGCGAGCTCAGCCAAAAGGCCATCACCGCCGACAAGGGCGCCCCCAACGCCAGCAACCCAGCAACAAACGGGATCACTTCGCAGGAACAGAACGGTGCCAGCCCCCCGAACAGGGCCGCCAGCAGGATCATCCGCGTCTCGCGCCCCTCAAAGGCGCGCGCCACCAGCACCTCGGCCCCCGTCGCCTTGAGATAGGCCAGGAGCAGCACCGCAAACAGGATGTATTGCGCGGTATGTCCCAGAGCCCGCACTGCAAACACCGAAACGGTACTCAGGTTCTGCGGATCCAGCACCGCTACCGCCACAAGCAGCGCCGCGCTCAACGCCCAAGGGGTTTTCAACGCCGCCCGGACGCGGCGAAATGATCCGACCGTGGGTTGCGCCAGATCAGCCATGTTCCGTCTCCTTCTCCGATACAACCCCCTGATCGACGCAGCACTCGGCCAGGATGAAACGTGCCAGCGCATCCAGACGCTCGTACGAGGCGCGGTTGATCGTGGTCCGCCCGATACGCTCCTGTTCGATCACGCCGCCTGAGGTCAGCGCCTTCAGATGATGCGCCAGGGTCGAGGCTGGAATCCCCGTCCGTTCCTGAATTTCCCCCACCGAAAGCCCCGGTTGCCCGGCCCGGATCAGCACGCGCAGCACCTTCAACCGCGCCTCCGACCCCATGGCGTTAAATCCCTCGGCCGCCGTTTTCCACATCGTCGTCACCTCATTTAAACCATAAAACTAGTTATATAGATTAATTGAGTCGCGCAAGTCCTTTCTGCCTGACCGGCATAAGGCCAGTTCGATATCACTCCTGACGCCAACAGGGGAAAATGCTTGCTATGCCGCGATAAGTCCAAATTGTACCTGACATAAGTCCAAGCTAGGCTGACCCCATGGCCATTCCCGTCGAAACCTTCTTTCTCAAGCAGGGCGCCCAGGGCACCTTGCAGGCACAGATCCAGCAGATGATCGCCGAGGGCATCCTGTCGGGCCGCTTCCACATGGGAGAGAAACTGCCCTCGTCGCGGCGGCTGGCCACCCATCTTGGCGTCAGCCGGATCACGGTGACGCTGGCCTATACCGAGCTTCTGGCCAACGATTATCTCACCTCCCGCGGGCGCTCGGGTTATTTCGTGTCCGAAAACGCCCCGATCCCGCCCAGCTACGCGCCCCCCCTGCGCGACCAGGAAACCGTCGATTGGAACCGCGCCATCGCGCGCAAGTTCACCGGCGGCGATACGCTCCAAAAACCGGCGGACTGGCGCAGCTACCGCTATCCGTTCATCTATGGTCAAGCCGATCCGACCTTGTTCGATCACGCCAACTGGCGGCTCTGCGCCGTGCGCGCGCTGGGACAAAAGGATTTCGCCTCGCTCACTGCCGACTACGTGGACCAGGACGATCCGCTGCTGATCGAGTTTATCGCACGCCACACCTTGCCCCGGCGCGGCATTTCGGCCCGACCCGAAGAGATCCTGATCACGCTGGGCGCCCAAAATGCGCTCTGGCTGGCGGCCCGGGTACTGCTGAACCGGCGCCGCAAGGCCGCGATCGAAGATCCCTGTTACTATGCCTTACGCGAATTGCTGATCCAGTCGCGCTGCAATCTGGTTCCGATCCGGGTCGATCTCGACGGTCTCCCGCCCGAGGAGATCCCCGACGATACCGACGTGATTTTCACCACGCCCAGCCATCAGAGCCCGACCACCGCCACCATGCCGGTTTCGCGGCGGCACCGGCTGCTGGAACGCGCCCGCGAAATCGACGCGATGATCGTCGAGGATGATTACGAGTTTGAACTGGCATTCCTGGGGTCGCCCTCTCCCGCGCTGAAATCTTTCGACAGCGACGGGCGCGTGATCTATGTCGGCAGTTTCTCGAAATCGCTCTTTCCGGGGCTGCGGCTGGGCTACATGGTGGGATCCGAGCCGTTCATCCGCGAGGCGCGCGCGCTGCGCGCGCTGGTGCTGCGCCACCCGCCCGGACATATCCAGCGCACGGCCGCCTATTTCCTGTCGCTCGGCCATTACGACACCCAGATCCGGCGCATGTCCTCGGTGCTGCTGCAACGGCGGCGGGAGATCGAACGCGCCATCGCGGAAAACGGTCTGACCATTTCCGGGCGCGGCGTCTATGGCGGCTCGTCGCTGTGGATGCAGGCGCCCGTCGGGGTGGATTGCGGCGCGCTGGCCATGTCGCTGCGCGGCGAAAGCGTTCATATCGAACCGGGCACCACCTTCTTTTCCGGCTCGGACAGACCGACGAACTATTACCGGCTCGGCTATTCTTCGATCCAGACGGACCGCATCGCGCCGGGTATCGAGCGCATCGCCCGCGCCATAGAGCGTCACGCCGGACCCAACTGGCATTAAGATGCCGGGCTTTCTGGCCCTAACGCCCACCTTACCCTTGCGCCTAAACCTGACTCCAATCTGCCGATGCCCGGAAGGACACTGGCCCCTGTCAATCGCATGGAGTGCGTTCTTATGAAAATGACGACCGAGGAAGCTTTCGTCAAAACCCTTCAGATGCATGGGATCGAGCATGCGTTCGGGATCATCGGTTCGGCCATGATGCCGATCTCGGACATTTTCCCGGCCGCAGGCATCACCTTCTGGGATTGCGCACACGAAGGCAGCGCCGGCATGATGGCCGACGGCTATACCCGCGCCACCGGCAAGATGTCGATGATGATCGCCCAGAACGGTCCGGGCATCACCAACTTCGTCACCGCTGTCAAAACCGCCTACTGGAACCACACGCCGCTCTTGCTGGTCACCCCGCAGGCGGCCAACAAGACCATCGGCCAGGGCGGCTTCCAGGAAGTCGAGCAGATGAAACTGTTCGAGGACATGGTCGCCTACCAGGAAGAGGTCCGCGACCCCACCCGCGTGGCCGAGGTTCTGAACCGCGTGATCATGAATGCCAAGCGCGCCAGTGCCCCGGCCCAGATCAACATTCCGCGGGACATGTGGACCCAGGTCGTCGACATCCAGCTCCCCGCCATCATCGAATTCGAACGCCCCTCGGGCGGCGAACAGGCGGTGGCGCAAGCGGCCGAACTGCTGTCGAACGCCAAGAACCCGGTGATCCTGAACGGCGCCGGCGTGGTGCTGTCCAAGGGCGGCATCGCCGCCTCCAAGGATCTGGCCGAGCGTCTCGATGCCCCGGTCTGCGTCGGTTACCAGCACAACGATGCCTTCCCCGGCTCGCACCCGCTCTTTGCCGGGCCGCTGGGCTACAACGGCTCCAAGGCGGCGATGGAACTGATCAAGACCGCCGACGTGGTGCTCTGCCTCGGCACCCGTCTGAACCCGTTCTCGACCCTGCCGGGCTACGGCATGGAATACTGGCCCGCAGATGCCAAGATCATCCAGGTCGACATCAACCCCGACCGCATCGGCCTGACCAAGAAGGTCTCGGTCGGCATCATCGGGGACGCGGCCAAGGTGGCCCGGGGCATCCTGGCCCAGCTCAGCGACACCGCCGGTGACGAAGGCCGCGCCGCGCGCAAGGACCGTATCGCCCAGACCAAATCGGCATGGGCCCAGCAGCTCTCATCGATGACCCACGAGGATGACGATCCGGGCACCACCTGGAACGAGCGCGCCCGCGCCGCCAAGCCAGAATGGATGAGCCCCCGCATGGCATGGCGCGCGATCCAGGCGGCGCTCCCGCGCGAGGCGATCATCTCCTCGGACATCGGCAACAACTGCGCCATCGGCAACGCCTATCCCGACTTTGACGAAGGCCGCAAATACCTGGCCCCCGGCCTCTTCGGCCCCTGCGGTTACGGTCTGCCCGCGGTTGTCGGCGCCAAGATCGGCTGCCCCGACGTTCCTGTTGTCGGCTTCTCCGGCGATGGTGCCTTTGGCATCGCGGTCAACGAACTGACCGCCATCGGTCGCGGCGAATGGCCCGCCGTCACCCAGGTCGTGTTCCGCAACTACCAGTGGGGCGCCGAAAAGCGCAACTCGACCCTGTGGTTCGACGACAACTTCGTCGGCACCGAGCTGGACGAGCAGGTCAGCTATGCAGGCATCGCCAAGGCCTGCGGCCTGCAAGGCATCGTGGCCCACACCATGGACGAGCTCACCGCCGCCCTGGCCAAGGCCATCGAAGATCAGAAGGCAGGCAAGACCACCCTGATCGAAGCGATGATCAATCAGGAGCTCGGCGAACCCTTCCGCCGCGACGCCATGAAGAAACCGGTTCGCGTCGCAGGCATCGACAAGGCCGACATGCGGCCTCAGCAGGTCTGAGCGCAACAGGGGCCCCGGGTGATGACACGAACGCCAATTGATCTTTTGCTGTCTGAACCCCCGGCCCGGCGCGCCACCGTCGCGCTGAGCGAAGGCAGCGATCCCCGCGTTGTCGCGGGGGCGCTGGCGGCCCGTGCGGCGGGGATCGCGGATGTGATCCTCGTCGGCCAGACCGCCGCGATCCAGACCGAGCTTCAAGCGCAGGGCGCGGCCGAAGGTGATGGCCTGTCCATCCACGATCCGGACAGTTCAGCCCTCACCGCCGGATTTGCGGCCGCCTATCACGACCTCAGGCGGCACAAGGGCGTCAGCGAGGCCGACGCGCTTGCCGCCGTCCGCACACCGCTTGTCTATGCCGCCATGCTGGTGCGCGCCGGTCACGCGGCGGGCACGGTCGGCGGCGCGGTTGCCACCACCTCGGACGTGGTGCGCACCGCCATTCAGGTGATCGGCGCTGCGCCCGGTGCCGCGATGGTCTCCAGCTTCTTCCTGATGTACCCGCCCGAGAGCGCCACCGCCCACGCCCGCGCGATGCTCTATTCAGACAGCGGGCTGGTGATCGACCCGTCGTCCACGGAACTGGCAGCCATCGCCGCCGCCTCTGCCGCCTCGTGCCGGGCGCTGCTGCGGCAGGAACCGAAGATCGCCATGCTGTCCTTCTCCACCATGGGCAGCGCGCGACACCCCAACGTCACCAAGGTCACCGATGCGCTGACCCGGTTGCGCACGGATCACCCCGATCTGGAGGTCGATGGCGAATTGCAGTTCGATGCCGCCTTTGTGCCCACGGTCGGCGCGTCCAAGGCGCCGGGCTCGCATGTGGCAGGGCAGGCCAACGTGATGATCTTCCCCAATCTCGACGCGGGCAACATCGGCTACAAGATCACCCAGCGCCTTGGCGGATACACGGCCATTGGTCCGGTTCTGCAAGGATTGGCAAAACCGGCCAACGACCTGTCGCGCGGCTGCGTTGCCGGTGATGTCACCCAGATGATCGCCGTCACGGTTCTGCAAGCCCTGGCGCAGGCGTAATGAAAGAACAACACCACCCAGAATTGCAGTTTTGCGGAAAAGGGTTTCGGGAAGTTTGAATTTGCAAGAAAATTGTCGTCGGATGGGGTGATCTGCCCTAGCGTGTGGAACGACAGAACAGGGAAACCCGAATGATCCACCAGCAACCAAAGCTCGACACCTCGCCCAAGGTTTCCGACGAGGTGCGAAAAACCACGTGCTACATGTGCGCCTGCCGCTGCGGCATCAACGTGCACATGAAAAATGGTAAGGTCGCCTATATCGAGGGCAACCGCGACCATCCGGTGAACAAGGGCGTGCTTTGTGCCAAGGGCTCCGCCGGGATCATGCAGGTCAATGCCCCCTCGCGCCTGCGCGCGCCGCTCAAACGGGTGGGCCCGCGCGGCTCGGGCGAGTTTCAGGAGATCACCTGGGACGAGGCACTGGAAATCGCCACCGGCTGGCTGAAACCGATCCGCGAGAACGATCCGTCGAAACTGGCCTTCTTCACCGGACGCGACCAGTCGCAAAGTTTCACCAGCTTCTGGGCACAGAATTTCGGTACCCCAAACTATGCCGCGCATGGCGGCTTCTGCTCGGTCAACATGGCGGCGGCGGGCATCTACACGATGGGCGGCGCCTTCTGGGAATTCGGCCAACCCGACTGGGATCATACCAAGCTGTTCATCCTGTTCGGCGTGGCCGAGGATCATGACAGCAACCCGATCAAGATGGGCATCGGCAAGATCAAGGCGCGCGGCGCGCGGGTGGTCGGCGTCAACCCGATCCGCTCGGGCTATAACGCGGTGGCCGACGACTGGTACGGGATAACGCCCGGCACCGACGGGCTGCTGATCCTGTCGTTGATCCATGTGCTGATGAAGGCGGGCAAGATCGACCTCGACTATCTCGCCCGCTACACCAACGCACCCTGCCTGGTGATCGAGAACCCGGGTGCCGAGGACCACGGCCTGCTATTGCGCGACGCGGACGGCAAGGTCCTGGTGATCGACCGCGCGACTGGCGAACTGGCCCCCTTCGACCGTCCCGGTGTGCGCCCGGACCTGACCGGAACCCATGTACAAAACGGCCAAACCTGCCACACGGTGATGCACAAAACGGTCAATCGCTACCTGTCCGAAGAGTACACACCCGAAGCCGTGGCCGACCGCTGCGGCATCCCCGCCGCGCGCATCCGCGCGCTGGCCGCCGAGATCGCCCGCGTCGCCTTTGACGAAGCGTTCGAGATCGAACAGGAATGGACAGATTTCCGGGGCGAGACCCACAAGGTGATGAAGGGCCGCCCGGTCTCCTTCCACTCCATGCGCGGTATCTCGGCCCATGCCAACGGCTTCCAGACCTGCCGCGCCCTGCACCTGTTGCAGATCATGCTCGGCACCGTCGAGGTGCCCGGCGGCTTCCGCTTCAAACCGCCCTATCCCAAACCGGTCGAGGCGCACCCCAAACCCCATTGCAAGGTCACGCCGGGCACCCCGCTCGACGGCCCGCACCTGGGATTTGTGCGCGGGCCCGAGGATCTGGCGCTCAAACCCGACGGCAGCCCGGCGCGCATCGACAAGGCGTTCACCTGGGAAAATCCCATGTCTTCTCATGGGCTTATGCATATGGTGATCTCAAACGCCCATGCCGGCGATCCCTACAAGATCGACACGCTGTTCATGTACATGGCGAACATGTCCTGGAACTCGACCATGAACACGCGCGGCGTGATCGACATGCTGACGGACAAGGACGAGAGCGGTGAATACGTCATCCCTCGAATCATCTATTCCGATGCCTATAGCAGTGAAATGGTCGCCTATGCCGACCTGATCCTTCCCGACACCACCTATTTGGAACGGCACGACTGTATCTCGCTGCTCGACCGCCCGATCTGCGAGGCGGACGGCGCGGCGGACGCGATCCGCTGGCCGGTGATCGAACCCGACCGCGATGTGCGCGGCTTTCAGACGGTGCTGGTGCAACTGGCCAACAAGCTGAAACTGCCCGGGTTCACCGATGAGAACGGCGCGGAGAAATACACCGATTACGCCGATTACATCGTCAACCACCAACGCAAACCCGGCATCGGCCCGCTGGCCGGTTTCCGGGGCGAAGCGGGCGACAAGGCCGGGCGCGGCGAGGTCAATCCCGATCAGCTCGACCGCTATATCGAGAACGGCGGTTTCTTTGTCGAACACGTGCCGGACGGGGCGCAGTATTACAAACCCTGGAACGCGGCCTATCAGGACTGGGCCGTCGGCATGGGCCTCTACGACAGCCCGCAACCCTACCTGTTCCAGCTCTATTCCGAACCCATGCGCCGGTTCCAACTGGCGGCCGAAGGCCATGGCGAGCGCCAGCCACCGGACCACTTGCGTACCCGGATCAGCCAGCGGCTGGACCCGCTGCCGATCTGGTACGAGACCGATCAGCACGGTAACGAGGGCTACACCGTCAACGCCCTGACCCAGCGCCCCATGGCCATGTATCACAGCTGGGGCACCCAGAACGCCTGGCTGCGGCAGCTGCACGGGCGCAACCCGCTTTATGTTCCGACAAAAATCATGCGCGAACAGGGGCTTGAGGATGGCGATTGGGCGCGAGTCACCTCACCTCATGGACAGATCGTGGTGCCAGTGATGGAGATGGCCGCGCTCAATGACAACACCGTCTGGACCTGGAATGCGATCGGCAAGCGCAAAGGCGCCTGGGCGCTGGAACCGGACGCGCCCGAGGCCACCAAGGGCTTCCTGCTCAACCACCTGATCCACGAATTGCTGCCGCCCAAGGGCGACGGGCTGCGCTGGGCCAACTCCGACCCGGTGACCGGTCAGGCGGCCTGGTTCGACCTCAAGGTGAAAGTCGAAAAGGTGGCAGGCCCCGAGGAAATGACCGAGAGCCAACCGGCCTTCGACCCGATCAAGTCGCCTGTCGGAACCGGCCCGAAAACCCTGGCTTGGAAGGTAGGTGAATGACCCAACTCCCCCAATCCACCGACCGCAAGATGGGTCTGGTCATCGACCTGGATACCTGTGTCGGCTGCCATGCCTGCGTGATCTCCTGCAAGGGCTGGAACACCGAGAACTACGGCGCGCCGCTCAGCGATCAGAACCCCTATGGTGCCGATCCGTCAGGCACCTTTCTGAACCGGGTGCATTCCTACGAGGTGCAGCCGCCCGAGGGGCACGCCCAGCTGATCCATTTTCCGAAATCCTGCCTGCATTGCGAGGACGCGCCCTGTGTCACCGTCTGCCCGACCGGCGCCAGCTATAAACGCTCCGAGGACGGGATCGTGCTGGTCAACGAAAGCGACTGCATCGGCTGCGGGCTCTGCGCCTGGGCCTGCCCCTATGGCGCGCGCGAACTGGATCTTGCCGAAGGGGTGATGAAGAAATGCACCCTCTGCGTCGACCGCATCTATAACGACAACCTGCCCGAGGTGGACCGGGTGCCGTCCTGTGTGCGCACCTGCCCGGCAGGTGCGCGCCATTTCGGCGATCTGGGCGACCCGGACAGCGCGGTGTCGCAACTGGTGGCCGAACGCGGTGGCATGGACCTGATGCCGGAAATGGGCACCAAGCCCGTCAACAAGTACCTGCCGCCCCGGCCCAAGGACCGGATCGAGGATCAGATCGACATCTTGGCGCCGCTGCTGGCGCCGGTGGCCGAAGAACCCAAAGGGTTCATCGCCTGGCTCGACAAGGCCCTGGAGAAACTCTGATGCATCCCGCTCCTTCCGTCATCATCTTTACCACCTTGTCCGGACTGGGCTTTGGCCTTCTGGCCTTTCTCGGCCTTGGCCTGCCGAATGTATCGGGCTGGGTGGCCTTTGTCTTCTTCGCCATCGCCTATGGTCTGGCCGTCGGCGGGCTTCTGGCCTCGACATTCCACCTCGGCCACCCCGAGCGCGCCTGGAAGGCGTTCAGCCAGTGGCGGACAAGCTGGCTGAGCCGCGAAGGCTGCTTTGCGGTCGCGGCGCTGATCGTCATGGGGCTTTACGCCGTCGGCGTCATCTTCCTGGACCAGAGCTGGGGCCTGCTGGGCTGGCTGGGCGCGGCGCTGTCGCTGATCACTGTGTTCACCACGTCGATGATCTATGCGCAGCTCAAGACCATTCCGCGCTGGAACATGAACCTGACGCCAGCGATGTTCTTGTCCTTCAGCCTGGCTGGCGGCGCGCTGCTGGCCGGCCAGAACACCGCCGCAATCGTTCTGCTGCTGATCGCGGGTGCGGTGCAACTGGCCTACTGGAAACAGGGCGACACCGCGCTGGCCAACTCCGGCACGAATATCGGAACCGCGACCGGGCTGGGATCGCGCGGCAAGGTGCGCGCCTTTGAGCCGCCGCATACAGGATCCAACTACCTGCTGCGGGAATTCGTGCATGTCGTCGGCCGCAAACACGCGGCAAAGCTGCGGATGATGGCCTTGGGCTTTGGCTTTGTCCTGCCGCTGGTGCTGTTGCTGGTGCCGGTGCATGACGTGATCGTCAAACATCTGCTCGCCCTGATTGCCGTGATCGCACATCTGATCGGCATCGCCACGTCGCGCTGGCTGTTCTTTGCGCAGGCGGAACATGTGGTCGGGCTCTACTACGGCAAACGTTAGCCTGCACGGCAACGCCTCGATTTGAGTATTTTTGACCAGAAAGAAGCAGTAGTCCGGCGCCCAGTGATCGGGCGCCGGTTTTTTTCCGGCTTTTAAAGCAGCCCGGCGTGCTTCATCGCCGCGTCGATGGCGGCCTTGGTGCTGTCTTCGAGACCGGTCAGGGGCGAGCGGACCTCTTCGCTGCACAGGCCCAGTTTCGACAGGGCATATTTGGCGCCGACCAGACCCGGCTCGATAAAGATCGCCTCGTGCAGGGGCATCAGCCGGTCCTGATAGTCGAGCGCCTTGGCGTAGTCACCGGCAAGGGTGGCCTGCTGGAACTCGGCACAGAGCCGCGGCGCGACGTTGGCGGTGACCGAAATACAGCCCACCCCGCCATGCGCGTTGAAGCCCAGCGCGGTGGCATCCTCGCCCGAGAGCTGGATGAAGTCCGGGCCGCAGGCGGCACGCTGCTGGCTGACCCGGGCCAGATCGCCGGTGGCATCCTTGACGCCCACAATGCGTGGCAGCCTGGCCAGCGCGCCCATGGTCGCGGGTTTCATGTCGATGACCGAGCGGCCGGGGATATTGTAGATGATGATCGGGATATTGGCGCAATCGTGCAGCGCGGTGAAATGCGCGATCAGCCCGCGTGCGGTCGGCTTGTTGTAATAGGGCGTCACCACCAGGGCCGCGTCGGCGCCGACCTTTTCCGCGAACTGGACAAAGCGGATCGCCTCGACCGTGTTGTTCGACCCCGCGCCCGCGATCACCGGCACACGACCGGCGGCGGCCTTGACCACTTCGGCCACGACGGTTTCGTGTTCCTCATGTGTCAGCGTCGGGCTTTCGCCGGTGGTGCCAACGGGAACCAGACCGGTCGATCCTTCGCCGATCTGCCACTCGACCAGACGTTTGAGCGTGTCCAGGTCCAGCTCGCCGTTGCGGAACGGGGTGACGAGTGCAGGCATCGAGCCTTTGAACATGGAAAATGCTCCCTAGATTGCATGGCAAACGGGCAATTGCCCGCCGGTTCCTCACAAGGGCGGGAATGTGATTTGATCCCGACCGCGCAAGGTTTAACGTGAAAGGCTCTAGCCTTGGTTCGACAGGAAATGCAAGGGATGACCCGTCTTCCGACCGCCTTGGCGGCCATGATTTTCTGGTGTCTCACGTTTGTGGCCCCGGTTTGGGCGGATGCGGCGGCGAATCTGCGCGCAGCACTGCGCGAGATGCGCGACGAAAACTGGACCGAGGCGCTGGAGATCGCAGGCGCGCGCGGGTCGGTGTCGCGGGATCTGATCGTCTGGCATTGGTTGCGCCGCAGCTATGGCACCGATGGCGATGCGCTGGTGTTTGCCGAAAGGCGCGCGGACTGGCCCGGCATGGACTATCTGCGCAAGCAGTCCGAGCCGCAGTTCACCAATGCCGATCCCGACCGCGTGCTGAAATTCTACGCAGGTCTGCCGCCGCAAAGCGCCGAAGGCGTTCTGAACTACGCGGTTGCACTGATCGCCAAGGGACAGCGCGGCGATGCCGAGGCCGAACTGGTCAAGGCCTGGCGCACCCTGCCGATGGGGGCCGGATTGCAGAAGGATTTTGTCGAGAACTTCGGCAAGCTTTTGCGACCGCATCACGAGGCGCGTCTGGACCGTATGCTGTGGGAGGGCTACACGATCAGCGCCCGGCAGATGCTGTCCCTGGTGGACGAGGATCACCGCAAACTGGCGGCGGCCCGCATCGCGCTCAAGGATATGGAGCCCGGGGTGGATACGTTGATTGCGGCCGTCCCGGCAAGTCTGGCCGATGCGCCGGGGCTGGCCCATGACCGGTTTGTCTGGCGCGACCGAAAGGAACTGGACGACAGTGCCATCGAGTTGATGCTGGAACGGTCCACCAGTGCCGCCGCGCTGGGCGAACCCGACAAATGGGGCAACGCCCGCGCCCGGCTTGCCCGGCTGCTGATGCGTCAGGACCGCAACGAGCAGGCTTACAAGGTGGCGGCGCTGCATTTCATGACCCCCGCGATGGGATACACCTATGCCGAACTGGAATGGATCGCGGGCTATATCGCGCTGGCCAAGCTGAACGATCCCACCACGTCCGTCGCACATTTCCAGCGCTTCGATGCGGCGGTGACCTCGCCGATTTCCAAGGGGCGGTCGGGCTATTGGCTGGGCCGTGCCTATGCGGCACTGGGCGAGGCGGACAAGGCGCATGCCGCCTATGCGATCGGGGCCGAAAACCAGACCTCGTTCTATGGCCTGTTGGCAGCCGAACGGATCGGGCGGCCCTTTGACCCGACGCTCAGGACACCGCCAAAGAACCCGCCCTGGCGCGATGCGCCGTTCATGACGTCCAGCGTGCTGGAGGCTGGATTGCTGTTGCTTCGGGCGGGAGAACTGGACCTTGCCGAACGCTTCCTGACCCACCTGGCCGAGAGCCTGGACCAGCAACAGGCCTCGCAACTGGCCGAGATGGCGATGGACATGGGCGAGCCGCATCTGGCGCTGATGATCGCCAAGCGCAAGGCGCAAGAAGGGGTGGTGCTGGCCGGGGCCTATTACCCTCTGCACCCGGTGGCTGACCTGAAACTGCCCATGGCGCCGGAAATGGTGCTGTCCATCGCCCGCCGCGAAAGCGAGTTCGACCCGGTGGTGATCAGCGGCGCAGGCGCACGCGGGCTGATGCAGGTGATGCCTGCGACCGCGCGGCTGGTGGCCGATGGCCTGGGCATTCTGGGCGGGCACTCGACCGACAGCCTGACCCGGGACTGGCAATACAATGCAAAGCTGGGCGCCAACTATCTGGCCGGGCTGGCGGGCGATTTCGACGGCAACGTCGTGATGATGGCCGCAGGTTACAACGCCGGTCCCAATCGTCCCATCAGCTGGATGGAGCGGTTCGGCGACCCGCGCAGCGGTACCCCCGACATTGTCGACTGGATCGAGCACATCCCCTTCGAAGAAACCCGCAATTACATCATGCGGGTCACCGAAAGCCTGCCGGTCTACCGCGCCCGGCTGGGGCAGGAGCCGCTGCCGATCCCGTTCTCAGCCGAGCTTGCCGGCGCGACGCTGCGCGCGTTCGCGCCATAGGGTGAACAGGCCCGCGGCGACGATCAGCGTGGCGCCGATGATCACGGCGCTGCGCAGGGTCTCGCCAAAGATCGTGATCCCCAGGATCGAGGTCCACATCAGGTGGAAATAGGCAAAGGGTTGCACCGCGCTGGCCTCGGCCATCTCGTAGCACTTGATCAGCAACCAGTGCCCCATGGCACCGGTAACGCAAAGAACCGCCATCCAGCGCCAATCTGCGGCACTCATCGGCTCCCAGAACCACAGGCCGACGGCCGTCATGGCGACGGCACCAACCGTACCGGTCCAGAAGAAACTGGTCGCGGTACTGTCCTGCCGCGCGACATAGCGGGTCAGCAGGCCGTAAAGCGCGAACATAAAGGCCGAAATTAGCGGCACGATGGCCCAGGGGTTGAACACCCCCATGCCCGGCTGAAGAATGATCAGCACGCCGACCAGCCCGACACCAATGGCGCTCCACCGCCGCCAGCCAACCTTTTCGCCCAGAACCGGCCCCGACAGGGCCGCCACCAACAGCGGATAGCAGATAAAGACCGCCATGCTCTCGATCAGGCCCAGCACGGTAAAGCCAAAGACGGCGACACAGATTTCACCGGCCAGCAGCAGGCCGCGAAAAATCTGCATTCCAGGTTGGCCGGTCCGCACCGCCGCGCGCAGACCGCCGCGCGACCGCGCCGCCAGGGCGATGACAAAGGCAGCAAAGAACCAATAGCGGATCATCACCACCATGTAGGTATTGTAGCTCGACGCCAGATGGCGAGAGATCCCGTCTTGCAGCGCGAACACCACCGTCGCCGCCAGCATCAGCGCGATGCCTGCGGGAATGTTGTTCTGTTGTACCCGCATCGTTGCCGCTGTCATGCCTTCAGACCTTGTGTCATGTGACGTTTCCGCCCGTATCCCGGGCTGCGGGTCACGGTGAACCCCGCCGCTTCCAATCCGCGCCGAACGAATCCTGCCGCCGAGTATGTCGCAACAGTGCCCCCGGGCGCTGTGTGGTTTGCGACATGGGTCAGTAATTCCTGTCCCCAGAGCTCCGGATTCTTGGCCGGGGAAAACCCGTCCAGAAACCAGGCGTCGGCAAGACCGTCCCAATCGGGCAGCGTCAGGCGCGCATCGCCTTCGACAACCGTCAGGTGCAGGGTGCCAAGATCGCAAGCGCCACCTTTCCACGTCTCCAGAAACCGCGCCGCCCAGGGTGCAAGTTCGGGAAACACCGCCAGCGCCCGGGCCTGATCCGCGACCGCCATCGGAAAGGCCTCGAAACTGGTAAAGCGCAACGGGTCGCTTCGCCCCGCGCGCTCCCATTCCGACCAGACAGTCAGCATGTTGAGCCCGGTGCCGAACCCTAGCTCGGCAATGTGAAATCCGGGCGCGAAGCGTGCCGGCAGGTCATTGCCCGCCAAAAACACATGCCGCGTTTCCTCCAACCCGTTCTGAAGCGAGAAATAGGGGTCGTCGAACTGCTCCGACACCGGCACCCGGTCCTCGGTCCAGCTCAGTTTCGCTTGCTGGTCAACCATGCGAATATCCCCTACGAAATCGGCGCGACACTGGCGAAAGGGACAGGCGATGGCAATGGCCGATGTGACGATACGCGGGGCGGGGATATTCGGCCTCTCCATCGCATGGGCCTGCGTGTCGCGCGGGGCGCGGGTGCAGGTGGTCGATCCGTTCGGACCGGGGGCCGGGTCCTCGGGCGGCTTGGTTGGCGCGCTGGCCCCGCATGTGCCGGAAAACTGGAACGCCAAGAAGGCGTTCCAGTTCGACAGCCTGATCATGGCGGAAGGGTTCTGGACCGGGGTCGAGGCGGCAGGCGGCGTGTCCCCCGGCTATGGCCGCACCGGGCGCATCCAGCCGCTGGCCGATGACCGCGCCGTGGCTCTGGCGCATGAGCGGGCAGAGAAGGCCCGCAGCCTGTGGCAGGGGCGAGCCGAATGGCGGGTCTGTCCGGTTGGCGAGATGGGCGGCTGGTGCCCGCCCTCGCCCACCGGGCTGGTGGTGCATGATACGCTCAGCGCCCGGATGCACCCGCGCCGGGCCTGTGCCGCGCTGGTCGCGGCATTGGTGACGCGCGGGGTCGCGGTACAGGTCGAGGCACCTGACCGGGGGCAGGTGATCCACGCCACCGGCATCGCCGGGCTGGAAGAGCTGAACCGCGCGCACGGGCGCACCGTGGGCACCGGAGTCAAGGGCCAGGCCGCGCTCTTGCGGTTCGATGCCGGGCGACAGGCGGCGCAGCTCTTTGCCGATACGGTGCATATCGTGCCCCATGCGGATGGCACGCTAGCAATCGGCTCCACCTCTGAACGCGACTATGACGACCCGACCAGCACCGATGCGACGCTGGACGCGGTTCTGGACCGCGCGGTGCAGGCGGTGCCGCTGTTACACGGGGCCGAGGTGATCGAGCGGTGGGCTGGCGTGCGCCCGCGCTCGCGCTCGCGTGCGCCGATGCTGGGGGCGCATCCGCTTTTTCCCGGCCAGTTCATCGCCAATGGCGGCTTCAAGATCGGCTTTGGCATGGCGCCCAAGGTGGCCCAGGTGATGGCAGATCTGGTGCTGGAGGGGCGCGACAACATCCCTGACGATTTCCGCCCACAGGCCTCGCTGTGACCTTTGGCACACCCTATCAGATCGCCCCGGACAGCCCGCAGATCGGGGCGGTCCTGTCCCTGATCCGGGGTAGCTTCGCCTTCATGGACGGCCGGATCGACCCGCCCTCGTCAATGCACCGGCTCACCGAAAAGACGGTCGCGGATCATGCGGCACGGCACGAAATCTGGGCGCTGGGCACACCGCCGCTCGCGGTGGTTTTCCTGACGGCCAAACCGGGGCGGCTCTATCTCGGCAAGCTGGCGGTGGATGCGTCCATGCGCGGCCAGGGTCTGGCCCGCCGGCTGGTGACCCAGGCCGAGGTCCGCGCCCGCGCGCTGGGCCTGCCGGTTGTCGAGCTGGAGACACGGGTCGAACTGGTGGAAAACCATGCCGCCTTTGCCAGGCTGGGATTCGTAAAGACCGGAGAGTCCGCACATCCCGGTTACGACCGGCCCACCTCGATCACCATGCAAAAGGCAATCGCCTGAGGCGCGTCACCGGCGCTTAGCCGTCCTCGAACGGATCCCATTCATCCTCGACCTCGGGCAGCGCCTCGGTCACCACCTTGGCGGCACGCTGTTCCGGGGTCTCGATATGGGTGATCCGCGCCTTGGGAAACTGCGCCAGCACCGCCTGCACCAGCGGGTGTTCCCGCGCCTTTTCCTCCAGCGCGTATTTCTCGGCGTTGCGGACCTCGTCAATGGTCTTGCCACCACCCTGCGCCACCACGCTCACCGCCCAACGATTGCCGGTCCAGCGTTGCAGCGCACTGCCCAACCGCTGCGCCAGATCGGCGGGCGCGCGCTCGGTCGGCTCGAACTCGATCCGACCGGGCTGATAGCTGACCAGCCGCAGATCCATCTCGATATCCGCCAACAGCTTGCCGTCGCGATTGGCCCGGATCAGCTCGACCACATGCTCGAATGTGGGAAACCGCGCCAGCGCGGTTTGCGCATCCTGTGCCAGCGCCGCAACCGGCCCACCGCCACCGCCGCGCGGTGCCGGCGCATAGCTGGCGCTCCCCCCGTTGGAGATCGGGGCGGCCTGACCGCCGCGCACCCCGCCACCGGGGTTCGGCGGCGGCGGCGCGTCCTGCAACCGCTTGATCAGTTCCTCGGGGCTGGGCAGGTCGGCCACATGGGTTAGCCGGATCACCGCCATTTCCGCGGCCATCATCGCGTTGGGGGCGGCGGCCACCTCTTCCAGTGCCTTCAGCAACATCTGCCACATCCGGGTCAGCACCCGCATCGGCAGCGCATCCGCCATCTGCTGACCGCGCGCGCGCTCGTCGGGCGATACGGTCGGGTCTTCGGCGGCATCCGGAGTAATCTTGACCACCGAGACCCAATGCGTGATCTCGGCCAGGTCCCGCAAAACCGCCATCGGGTCGGCACCTTCGGCATATTGCGCGCCAAGCTCGGTCAGGGCCGCGCCCGCATCGCCGCGCAGGATCATGTCCATCAGGTCCAGCACCCGGCCACGGTCGGCCAGCCCCAGCATCGCGCGCACCTGTTCGGCGCTGGTCTCGCCCGCGCCATGGCTGATCGCCTGATCAAGGAGAGAGGTCGCATCCCGCGCCGACCCTTCCGCCGCGCGCACGATCAGCGCCAGCGCATCCTCGGCAATCTGCGCGCCTTCGGCATCTGCGATCCGGCGCATCAGCGCGATCATGTCCTCGGGTTCGATCCGGCGCAGGTCAAACCGCTGACAACGACTCAGCACCGTCACCGGCACCTTGCGGATCTCGGTGGTGGCAAAGATGAACTTCACATGCGCCGGCGGTTCCTCCAGCGTCTTCAAGAGCGCGTTGAACGCGCTCGTCGACAGCATGTGAACCTCGTCGATGATATAGATCTTGTAGCGCGCGCTGGCGGCGCGATAGCGGACACTGTCGATGATCTCGCGAATGTCGTTCACGCCGGTGCGGCTGGCGGCGTCCATCTCCATCACGTCGACATGGCGGCCTTCCATGATGGCGACGCAATGCTCACATTTGCCGCAAGGCTCGGTGGTGGGGCCGCCATTCCCATCCGGGCCGATACAGTTCATTCCCTTGGCGATGATCCGCGCGGTGGTCGTCTTGCCGGTGCCCCGGATGCCGGTCATGATAAAGGCCTGCGCGATCCGGTCGGCGGCAAAGGCGTTTTTCAGCGTCCGCACCATCGCGTCCTGCCCCACCAGATCGGCAAAGGTCTCGGGCCGGTACTTGCGGGCCAGCACCTGATAGGGGGTCGGAGACGCGTCGGACATTGGCAGCTTTCATCGGGACTGGATTCTATGTGCGCAGACGGTACCGGGCGGCGCGGCGAAGGTCCACCGCTTGCGTGATTGTTTCCCTTGCGTGCATTGATCGGACCCATCCGGGCATCAATGCCCCTCTTGTTCCCATTGACCGACTCTGTGGGCGGTTCTACGACTCGCGGTAACAGGGTTATCTTGTAGAGGTATCTGATTATGCTGGGAATCCTTGCGCTGGTTGGGCTCGGTGTCGGCCTGACCGCGCTGTTGCTGAACGATGGCGATGACGTTGATGCAGCCGTCGCCGCCGGTCCCCGCATCACCTCCGACGACGACAACCTGGTCTTTGACCAGGGTTTCCGCCCCGGCATCGCCGAGGGCCTCACCGATCTGGTAGCAGAAGGCGAGATAACCCAGGCCGAGGCCGAGGCGATCCTTGGAGATATCGACTTCGTCTCTGGCACCCAGAACCTGGACACCCGCGCGGGCGACGATGTGGTGGTGCTGCTTCAGGGCGACAACAGGATCGAGACCGGCGATGGCGACGACATGGTTCTGTCCGGGACCGGCGCGGATAACGTCAATCTGGGATCGGGCGACGATGTCTATGGTACCGACACGCGCGTGATCCACCGGGACGATGATGAACAGAGCTTTCCCGATCCCGAGGATGCCATTTCCGTCGGCAACGCGCCGGTGCGCGGCGACGATCTGGAACAGGGCAATGACACGATCGCGGGCGGCACGGGCGACGATGCGATTTCTGACAATTTTGGTCGCAACCTGATCAATGGCCAGCAGGGCGACGATTTCATCATTTCCGTGGATGATGCCAGCGATCAAGGCACGGCGGATACCGTCAGGGGCGGCGTTGGCCAGGACATTCTGGTGGTGGATCAGGGCGATCATGTCACCACTGGCGATGGCGCCGACCAAGTGGTGATCGAGACCTATAACGACGTTGTGGATGGCTATGATCTGATCACGATCACAGATTTCATCGCCGGACAGGATGCGCTGACTGTACAAGGTAACGTCGACCTGTTGCGCCCGGCGCCGGACGGGACCTCGCCGGTCAGCCTGCAAAAGCTTGAGGACGACGGTGGAACCCTTGTCCTGATCAACGGGATCCCGATCGCGCATCTGTTGGGCGTGCAGGGGATGAGCCCAGGTCAGATCGAGGTGCACATCGACAACCGGTGACACACCCTGCGGCTGTTTTCCCGCGCCAGGGTATCCGGGCTTGCGATGCGGCCATGTCCAAGGGCATTCTACCGCCGGGGCGCACTGGGCATGCCCCATGGCGCGGTATGTTCGGGAGGGAGGACCGCAGATGGCGCAGCTGGTGCTTTATGCGCTGCAAGTCGGCGGCGGCACGTTGGCGATCTGCCAGTTGCCCGGCCGGTCCGGCGATTATGCGGGCGATCTGGATCTGATCGCATCCTGGGCACCGGGGCTGGTCATCTCGATGACCACCGAGATCGAGATGATGCAACACGGCGCGCACAACTTCGGCGCCGATATCCAGAGCCGCGCCAGCCGATGGGTTCACTTGCCGGTCCAAGATTTTGGAACCCCCAGCCGCGAGATCGAGGCGAAATGGGCCACGGCCAGCGCCTCGGCCCGCCACGCGCTGCGCGGCGGCGGGCGTGTCATGATCCATTGCATGGGCGGTTGCGGGCGCTCGGGCATGGCTGCCTTGCGGCTGATGATCGAGACCGGAGAAAACCCGGACGCCGCGCTGAAACACCTGCGCGCCGTCCGTGCCTGCGCTGTCGAAACCGACGAACAGATGGCCTGGGCCAAAGCCGGTCGCACTGTCAGCTAAAGACGCGGCGCTCCGCTTCTGTGGCAGCGCCGGTTCTGGCCTGGGATGGCGCGATCCGCCGGGCCTCTGCCATGGCACAGGGAAGCGGCCTGTTGTCCTTGACGATGATCTGCCCGCCCGGCGCCATCAGCGCATCTGCCAGCCGGTCGAACCAGCCGAAATCAGCCATCTCACCGGTGCCGCAAAAGATGCGGATACGGCTGTGCGAGGCGGAATAGAGCGCCTGACACCCGTCGCCACAGGCGGCCAGCGCGCATTCGCCTTCGATCTCGAAATCCTGCCCGGTGACGGGTTCCGCCTTTTGCATGGCCCGGGCCAAGTTCAAAACCAGCGCCGACAAGGCCGGACACGGCTTGCCCGTGCGTCGGCACAGGGTAACAGAAAATTGGTGGGTCTCGGTCGTCCAGATCATCAGCGCCCTCCGCGCAAGGGGGAGGGGTGATGGAGAGACGGCCGACAAAGGCGCTTCTGTCCCTCCCGGACACCCCGCCCGGGTTCGAGTAACAATGCTGATGGCAGGTCTCCTGACTCGCGGGTCGCAGCTTTGCCGACCTTCCCGGCCTTGCGGCCAGTGGCATTTCGGCTTCGCTCTCCGCCTACAGTTGCGGGGGCAGTCCCGGTATTGGCCCTCTGTTGCCAGATGACCGCACCGTGTTCCCTTTTCATCCCGAGTCGATTACGGCCCGGGAACCATCACGCCAGCGGTAGCGTTTGTACGGTGCAGGTGTCAAGCTACGGTATCCGGTCCAGGATTTTTCCCCCTGCGACCGGTTGCGGATACCCGTATCGGATAGTCAGGCTTCAAGGGGTGATCGTCATGCGGCTAAGAGGCGTGCGCGGCAGCAGGAATGTCGAGGATCGCCGCGCGCAGCGCGGCCGCGGCGGCATGGCCATCGGCGGGCGCGGGCTGGGTATCGGCGGGGTCCTGCTGCTTTTGGTGATCGGCGCCTTTACCGGCATCGACGTCACCCCGTTTCTCACCGAACAGCCGGGCCCGAGCCAGAGCGCACCCAAGGAACTGACCGCCGAAGAGCGGCAGGCGGGCGAATTCGTCTCGCGCGTATTGGCCACGACCGAGGATGTCTGGGGCACCGTGTTCCGCGATCAGTTGGGCCGCGACTACATCCCGCCGACGCTGGTGCTGTTCTCCCAAGTGACGTCCAGCCCCTGTGGCGGCGCCTCGGGCGCGACCGGGCCATTCTACTGCCCCGCCGACCAAAAGGCTTATCTCGACACCGATTTCTTTACCACCCTGGCCCGGCGTCTCCAGGCGGGCGGCGATTTTGCCGCCGCCTATGTGATCGCCCACGAAGTGGCCCATCACGTGCAGAACCAGCTGGGTATTCTGGGCCAGGTGGATCAGGCCCGGCGGCAATCCTCGCAGGTCGAGGCCAACGCACTGACCGTGCGGCTGGAATTGCAGGCCGATTGCCTGTCGGGGGTCTGGGCGCGCTCGGTTCAGGGTCTGATGGAACGTGGCGATCTGGAGGAAGCGCTGAACGCTGCCCGGATGATCGGCGACGACCGGCTGCAACGGCAGGCGGGCCGGGTCCCGCAACCGCATACATTCACCCACGGCACCTCGGCACAGCGGGCATCCTGGTTCGAACGCGGCTTTGATAGTGGCCGGGTCGCCAGCTGCGACACGTTCAGCACCAACCGTCTCTAATCCGCGCGCGGCAGCATCTCGGGCAAACGGCGCAGCACGTCCGAGGATTGCCGGGCGCGGGCCAGCATCCAGCCACCTTGCAGCAGGATGAACATGGTCTCGGCGGTCTTTTGCGGATCACCCAGACCAAAGCGTCTGGCGTGATGCGCGCCCTCGGTAATCCAGCCTTCGAACAGGTGGCGGGCATGGGCGCGAAACGCGGCATTATCCGGGCCTTCGAACAGGGTCGACGAGATCGGGCAGCCATCCCACTGACCCGATTTGTCGAACAGTTTTGCAACCTTGCCACACAACACCTGCATCCCGGCATGAAAGCTCTCGGCCGGTTCGAACGAGGCCGCGATCAGCCGCAGCATTTGATCCGAGGCCCAGGTCGCCGACGCCAGCGCCAGGTCGGACTTGCCGTTCGGAAAGTGGTGATAGAGCGAGCCCTTGGGCGCCTCGGCCTCGGTCAGCAGCTCGGACAATCCAACACCGTGATACCCCCGGCGCTGGAACAGCTGGGCGGCGGTGCGGATCAGGCGATCTTTGGTCGGAAGCGGACGTTGGGTCATTTGACGGGGATATTGACAGCTCTAGACCGATTGGTCCAGACATGGGAAATAGACCAATCGGTCTAGGAAATCTGGAGGTCTAAATGCTGGATATGCAGACATCTGTCGGGGTCGAAGATTTTCATTTTCCATCCGGATCGGCGCAGCTTTCGGCGCGGCTCTATCTCCCGGCGGGTACGCCCCGGGTTGCAGTTGTGATCAACAGCGCCACCGGGGTGCCGCGCGAGTATTACCAGCATTTCGCCACCTGGCTGGCGACCGAACGGGGTATGGCCTGCCTGACCTATGATTATCGCGATTTCGGCCATTCGCTGACCGGGCCGCTTGCGGCCTCGACTGCCACCATGTCCGACTGGGCACTCATTGACATGCCCGCCGCCTATGCCGAGATGCAACGCCGGTTTCCCGATCTGCCGCTCTGGGTGATCGGCCATTCTGTCGGCGCCATGCTGGGGCCGCTGCAACCGGGGATTGAGCCCATCGCGCGCATGATCTGCGTCTGTTCCGGGCTGGTGCATCATTCGGATCACCCCTGGCCCTATCAGGCGCTGGCGCGGCTGTTCTGGTTCGGCCACGCACCGCTGCTGGTCAAGACATTGGGCTATCTGCCGGGCCGCGCGATCGGTTTTGGGACTGACCTGCCGCCCGGCGTCTATTGGGAATGGCGGCGCTGGTGCACCACGCCCGGCGCCTATCTGCCTGAAACCGGCCACCGCCTGCCAAAACCCGATTGGGGCCGCGCGGGCGCGCGGGTCGATCTTTTTGCCTGCGCGGATGACGATACGATCCCGCCTGCCTGTGTCTGGCGTCTGGCTGACCTTTATGGCGACACCGCGCGGCGGCACCTGTTGCGGCCAAAGGAACACGGGCTGCGCGACATCGGCCATCTGGGTGCCTTTACCCGCCGCAATGCCGCGCTCTGGCCCCGGCTGATCGCCCAGTAACCTAGTGTGCCAGCAGTACCGCCTCGACCCGGCGGTTGGCGTCGCGACCCTCAGCGGTAAGGTTGCTTGCAATCGGCGCGAGATACCCCGCCCCCTGCGCCAGAAGCCGGTCTGCCGCGATGCCATATTGCTCGATCATGCGGTCACGCACCGCCTCGGCCCGACGGCGGCTGAGGTCGATGTTGGAATCGAGGCTACCTACATTATCCGTGTGCCCCACCAGCGCCAGATGCAGGGCCGGATCAGCCGCAAGTATCTGCGCCAGCTCGCCCAGCACGTCAAACGGACCTTCGCCCAATGCACCGGCCCCGGTGCCGAAATCGAGACCCGACAGGATGACCCGGCCACGGGACTGGAGCCGCCCCAGCATGTCTATCGGCGCCGGACCTTGTGCCTGTGCCGGCGCGACGATGGTTTCATCCTCGGCCTCCGGCGCGGCGGTCGGGAACACCCGGATCAGCTGCACATAGGCATCGGGCGGATTGCGGCTGACCAGCAGGCTCAGCGCCTCGTCCCCCCGCATGGCCGAAAGAAACCGGAAATCGCGCACGGCCACATACATGTCGGGGCTTGGGATCACCTCGGTTGCAAAGCGGAAGTCGAACCCGCCGCAGGTCTGCGCGGCACAGTCGAGCAGCACGTCAAAACCCGCCTCCAGGATCTGGTCGCGCAGCGGCGCCAGAATCTGGAGCGTGGTCTTCGACCCGACGCTGATCCGCCAGCTTCGTTTCTCGACCCGGCCCTCCAGGGCCTGAACCGGCAGAACACCGTTCGCCCAGACACCCGTCGGCAGGTCATAGCTGTCGAGCACGCGAATGCGCTCGGTCAACTGACGGCTGCCCTGCGGCAGGCTCAGGTCAAACTCCTGCGCCAATGCCGGAGACGCGGCAAGCGCCGCGCAGAGGGCGAGCCAGCGGATCATCGGAATTGCGAATGATACTCGTCGTTGGGCACCATGGCCGTGGCGCTGGCCACCCGGTTCGACATATTGAAGAACCCGGCCACATTGGCGATGTCCCAGATGTCGCGGTCGCTGAAACCCACATCGCGCAGGGCCTGACGATGCTCTTCCTCGATTTCCGCGCTGGCGGTGGTCATCTTGGCGGCGAAATCCAGCATCGCCCGCTGACGCGCATCCAGCGGCGCCACGCGATAGTTCATCACCAGCATCTCACCCAGTTTCGGATCGCCCGACAACTGCCGCACGGCAGCGCCATGCGCGACCAGGCAGTAGAAACACTTGTTGATCGACGAAACCACAACCGCGATCATCTCGCGCTCCAGCTTGCTCAGACCGCTGGGTGCCAGCATCAGATCGTTATACATCACGGTAAAGGCATTGAGCTTGGCAATGTCGAACGCGTTGGCCCTCAGCACATTGGGCACCATGCCCAGCTTCTCGACGCAGATGTCGAAATACTTCTGCGTCTCGGGTGGCAGCGGGTCCACCATCGGCAGGTCCAGCGCGGTGGGTCGGGTCTGGTCGGTCATGCGGTCTCTTTCTCCTCCAAAAGGCGATAGTGATACTCTCCGACAATCTCCATGCCCAGAGAGCGATAGAGCGCGTTGGCGCCCTCGTTCGCCTTGGTGCAGACCACGCTAAGCGTGTGCGCGCCGTTGTCCATCGCCCAAAAGGCCGCGCCGCGCATCGCCCATCGGCCCAACCCCTGCCGACGCTGGTGCGGCGGGATCTCCAGCGCATGCAGCATGGCGACACCGTCATGGATGGCGACAAAGGCCACCCCGCCCGGCTTGTCCCGATGCCGCATCAGCAGGCCGGTCCTGGGCCCGGTGACCCGGTCCATCACCGCCAGCCGTCCGGGGCCGATGCCGCCCTCGGCCCACAGCTCTCGCATGATGGCCAGCGGCTCCCACAGGGCAAAGACGGTCACGCGCGGGATCGGGATATCGGTCAGCCGCTCGGTGGCGATGGCATAGATATTGACCGGGTCGATGACGTCATAGCCCCGGCGCGCCAGCTCCGCATCCAGCGCCTCGTCCCCGGGCCGCAACTGGAACAGCGGCTGCTGGCCCATGGCGCGCATCGCGTCCTCGGCCGCGTCGATCTCGCCTGCGCTGACCGGACCCAGCGCCGAGGCGGCCGAGACCCGCTTGCCCCCACCGCGCCCCTCGCGCAGCAACAGGTTCCCGCGCGTCTCGCGACCCGCAGCGGGCCAGGTGGCATCCACCACCGCGAACCAGTCAGGCGTCATTGCGCGCTCTCCCGCGCCAGCCGGGTCACCGCGGCATCGACCCGGGCGCCATCGGTGCCGCGCACCACCACGTTGGCGCCAAACGCCCCGTTGATCTGGAACGGATAGCACCCGATGGACAGGTCCGGAAAATCCGCCGCCAATTGGCTCAGCGTCTCGGCGATGTCGCCTTCGCCCCGGTCGATGCGCAGGGTCTGCGACAACAGCGGCTGACCTCCGGTCAGTGTCGGCAGGACGCTCGCCACCATCGCCTGGAACACGCTGGGCACACCCGCCATCACATGCACGTTGCGGATGGTGAACCCAGGCGCGGTGCTGACCGGGTTGTCGATCAGCGTGGCGCTGTCCGGGATACGCGCCATGCGCAGGCGCGCAGCGTTCAACTCCAGCCCGGTGCGCTGGTAATGCGCTTCAAGCAAGGCGCGCGCATCGTCCCGGATGTCGATATGGTCACCAAAAGCACGGGCGATGCAGTCGGCGGTGATGTCGTCATGGGTGGGTCCGATACCTCCGCTGGTAAACACGTGATCGAACCGGTCGGATAGGGCCTTGACCGCCGCCTCGATAGCAGCGGAGTCGTCGCTGACGACGCGCACCTCTTTCAGGTCGATCCCGTGCTTGGTCAGTTCCCCGGCCAGATGGTACATGTTGGCATCACGGGTGCGGCCCGACAGGATCTCGTCCCCGATGACCAGCATGGCGGCAGTTGGGTTTGGCATGATGGGCCCTTTCCCTGAATTGTGAACCGAAAATATCGGTCCTGTGCCCGCCTGCAAGAGAGCAGCGTCACTCCACCTGCATTTCCGCGCTCAGCGCGCGGACACTTTTGTCAAACAGCGCCATGTCTCCCATGGCGCGTGCCAGGATCATCCCACCTTCGAGCGTGGCGATGGTGCGAGCGGCGGAACTGTCCGGCGCAGCCCTGTTCGCGCGGGCAAAAACGTGTTCCAGCCATGCCAGATTGCGCTCAAAGAACCCGCGCGTCTGCCGCGCCACGGGGTCCGGCAGCGAGCCGATCTCGGCCCCGAACATGCCGCACAGGCACATCAGTTGATCCGTGACCAGCGCCGCGCGATAGGCGTCGATATAGCGCAGCAGCAATTGCGGCGGGTCTCCTTCCTCGGGGTCGCCCAGCGCCTTGAGGAACCTGTCGGCATAGCGTTCCGCCAGGGCGGCCCCCAGATCCTCCTTGGTGGCAAAGTGATAGTGGATGCTGGCCGGTTTCACGCCGATTTCGGCGGCGATCTGGCGAAAGCTGAAGGCGTTATAGCCGCCCTGCCGCGCCAGTCGCTCTGCACTGTCCAGAATGCGGGTCACCGTGTCGGGTTGGCTCATCTGCTCGCGCTTTCGTGATCGGAATATTTCTACCTACCTATAGATAGGGGTTGCAATTGCCCGTGCCAATGTCAATTTACCTACCTATCAGTAGATAGGGAATCATCTCATGAACGATAAAACCACCCTGATCATCGGCGGCACCAGCGGCATGGGCCTTGAAACCGCCCGGCGCATCGTGGCCGCGGGCGGCCATGTCACGCTGGTCGGATCGTCTGCGGCCAAGCTCGCGGCGGCCAAGGCCGAGCTTGGCGCGGCGGCAGACATCATCCGCACCGACCTGAACGATACCGCCGCTGTCGAGGCATTGATCACCCGCATCGGTGCAGAACCCCGCCATATCCACGGTCTGGTCAACGCCGCCGGTATCTTTGCGCCGAAACCGTTTCTGGAGCATGAGGCCGCCGACTATGACCGCTACATGAACCTGAACCGGGCCACCTTTCTGCTGACCCAGGCGGTGGCGCGCAACATGGTGGCCAATGGCGGCGGCGCGATCGTGAATATCGGCTCTATGTGGGCCAAACAGGCCGTGCGCACCACGCCGTCCTCGGCCTATTCCATGGCCAAGGCCGGTCTGCACGCGCTGACCCAGCATCTGGCGATGGAACTGGCGCCGCATGGCATCCGGGCAAACGCGGTCTCTCCGGCGGTGGTGGTCACGCCGATCTATGGCGCCTTCATTGAGCCGGAACAGATCGAGGCAACGCTGACCGGTGGCTTTGACAGCTTTCACCCGATCGGGCGTGTCGGCCGACCGGCAGATGTGGCAGCCACCATTCAGCATCTGCTGTCGGACAATACCGCCTGGGTCACCGGCGCGATCTGGGATGTCGATGGCGGGGTAATGGCGGGCGTGGCCTGACCCTTTGCAACCGGGCGGGGCTGCGATATGCGAAGGGTCATGCAGTTTGCCACCCCGCTTGTCCCCGCCCGCCTGATCCGCCGCTACAAACGCTTTCTCGCCGATTGCCGGCTGGAGGACGGCCGCGAGGTGACCGCCCATTGCGCCAATCCAGGGTCCATGATGGGGCTGGCCGAACCGGGAATGAAGATCTGGCTGGAGCCGAATGACGACCCGAAGAAAAAGCTGAAATTCGGCTGGCGGCTGGTCGATCACGAGGACGGGAATTTTACCGGTGTCGACACTTCGGTGCCCAATCGCGCCCTGCGCGAGGTGTTACAAAACGGAACATTGCCCGCTCTGGCCATGTACAAAACGGTCAATTCCGAGGTCAAATACGGTACAAACAGCCGCATCGACTTTCTCTTGTCCGGCCCCGACCTGCCCGATGCCTATGTCGAGGTCAAAAGCGTAACCCTCTCCCGCCAACCTGGTCTGGCCGAATTTCCCGACAGCGTCACGGCGAGAGGATCCAAGCACTTGGAAGAATTGGCAAAAATGGCGCGAAAAGGGCACCGGGCAATCATGCTCTATCTTGTGCAGCGCACCGATTGCCACCGCTTCGCCCTGGCCGTCGATATCGACCCGACCTACGCACGTGCCTTTGAAATGGCCCAAGCGCAAGGAGTGGAAAAGCTGATAATAACCACCCATATCTCTCCTGAAAGGATCGAAATTGCGGATATGCTCTGAACATATTGCGACGCTGCGGCCACTGGCACTTTCTGCACAAGCAGCGTAAACAGGGCACCGCGCGCAACAGATGGAGCCTCGCACCGATGAAAGAGCATCGTGGCCGCCTGACAAGGGATGGCATCCGCATTTATGAAACCGCAGACTTTGCTGGCATGCACGCGGCCGGGGCGGTTGCGGCGCGTGTTCTGGACGACATAGCCGCGCATGTGTTTCCGGGCCAGACCACGGGCGAGATCGATCGCATCATCACCGAAATGGTCGAAGCGGCCGGTGCAAAATCTGCAACCATCGGCTACAAGGGCTATCAGCACGCCAGCTGCATCTCGGTCAACCATGTGGTTTGCCACGGAATTCCCGGCGACAAGCGGCTGAACGATGGCGACATACTGAACATCGACGTGACCGTGATCGTCGATGGTTGGTTCGGCGACACCAGTCGGATGTACGTGGCGGGCAAACTGCCGCGCAAGGCCGAACGGCTGATCCAGGTCACCCATGACGCCCTGTTCAAGGGAATCGAGATGGTCAAGCCCGGCAACACCTTTGGCGATATCGGCCATGCGATTCAGGCCTATGTCGAGGCGCACCGCATGTCCGTGGTGCGCGATTTCTGCGGGCATGGCCTGGGACAGGTGTTCCACGCACCGCCCAACGTGCTGCACTATGGCCGCCCCGGAACGGGTCCGGTGCTGGAAGAAGGTATGTTCTTTACCATCGAACCGATGGTGAACCTCGGCCGCCCCGAAACCAAGACGCTGGCCGATGACTGGACAGCCGTCACCCGGGACAAGTCGCTGTCGGCCCAGTTCGAACATTCGGTCGGGGTCACAGCGGATGGGGTCGACATCTTTACCCTGTCGCCTGGCGGCAAGTTTCACCCAACCTACGGCAGTTGAGCATCATTCGCTGACCTTTCCCCTGACAGGGCCGGGAAGGGGCCGAACCCGACATTATTGGTCGGTTCCGGCGCTGTTGCTGCGCCTTTGTCCGGTTAGACAGATCCAAGAAGGGTCTGAAACCAACCGGAGGAGGGACGGTCGGGATGTTGGACGAGGCAAGGCTCAGGACCGCACGCCTACAAGACCGCATACGCGAGCTGGGGATCTCGCATGCGGTCTTCACCGAGGAAAGTTCGATCGCCTATCTGGCAGGGTTCTGGGGCTATCTTGGCATCGAGTTCGGGCGGCCCACCATGCTGGTGGTGGCGGCAGAGAGTGACCCGGTTATCATCACCCCGCTGATGGAAAGCGAGATGGTGAGCGAGATGACATGGGTCGCGGATGTCCGGACCTGGGAAGACGCTGGCCAAAGAACCTGGGCGCGCGCCTTGTCAGGCGCGCTACCCGAGAAACCATCCGGGATTTGGGTGGAGCGGCAGCACGTCCCGGCGCTGGTGCGCAATTACCTGGACGAACGTTATCCAAGTGTCCCTCTAAAGGACATCGGCCCGGTGCTGGGCGCCTTTCGGATGATCAAATCGCCGCTGGAAATCGAGGTGATGCGACAGGCTGGCGAGATTGCCGGCGCAATGATGGCTGCGGCCCATGGCTCCTTGCGGATCGGTCGGCAGGAATATGAAAGCGCGCTCGTGATCATCGAGGCCGGAACCCGAAAGGCCGCCGGGTTCCTGACCGATCGGGGATGGGAGCGCTTCGTATCGCCGATGATCCACAATCTTCAGATTGTACAAAGCGGCTCTGACACGTCGATGGTACACCGGCGCGCCTCGGTAAAGACCTATGACCGCGCCGACCCGGTCTATTTCTGTTTCTGCAACATGGCCCAGTTCAAGCAGTACAAACTGGGCTTTGACCGCATGTTCCACGTGGCCGAAATCACTGATGTCGCGGCCCGTGTGCAACAGGCGGCGATTGACGCCCAGCAGGCAGCCATTGCCGCGATCCGCCCCGGCGTTCTGGCTCAGGATGTGGCCGCTGCGGCCAATGCGGTCTACGCGGAACGCGGCTATGCCACGGGTTACCGGACCGGTCGCTCAATCGGTGTTGCCTGCCTTGAGGCACCGGAACTGAAAGAAGGCGATACGACCGTGTTGCAGGCGGGCATGACCTTTGCGGTGGATGGCGGGATCTCGGTCGACGGGGTCACGGCGGGCCGGATCGGCGACAGTATCGTGGTGACCGAAACCGGTTGTGAATACCTGACCAATTACCCGCGCGAGATCATGGTGACGGAGGGGTAAGATGCGACTGGCCGTGGCACAGCCGCCCGCAGAGCTCGACGGGGTTCGGGCGCGTATGGGATGGCTGTCGGATGCCCTGCCCGGGATCGTGGCCAAAGGCGCCGATCTGGTGCTGCTGCCAGAGCTGTTCGCCTGCGGTTATAACATTGGCGCGCATGACAGCGACCGGGCCGAACCGCGCGACGGCCCGACCCTTGCAACATTGTCACGGCTGGCGAGCGCGCATGGGCTTGCCATCCATTGCGGCTATGCCGAACGCGAAGGCGGAAAGGTCTACAACGCGGCTCTGTGTGTCGGGCCAGGTGGACAGATCCTGGGCCACCATCGCAAGCTGGCAATCCCGCCAGGATTTGAGCGTGCGCAATTCTCAGCGGGTGCGGGCTGCCAACTGTTCGAATGGGCGGGTTTCCGGATCGCGACGCTGATCTGCTATGACGCTGAGTTTCCCGAAACCGTCCGGCATGTGTCCGGTCTGGGCGCTGAATGGGGCTGGGTTGCCGAGCGCATGATCCCGACCCGGGCCTATGAAAACGGCGTCTACCTCGCCTATGCCAACAGCGCCGGGGTCGAAAACGGTCTGCGTTACCTTGGCCACAGCGTGATCGCGGCCCCAAACGGGACCGAAGCGGCGCGGGCCGGTTACGAACCCGAGATCCTGTTTGCGGATCTGGACAAGGCACGGATCACGGCGGCGCAGGCGCGGTTGCCCTATCTGCGCGACCGCGGTCAGGTCCGGCTGGACAGCCCGTCTCGGGATTGATCCGGGGTTTCCGGGTTCGGCTTTTCCTGCGTCTTGGCCCGCAACAGTGCCAGCAACACTGTATCGCATCCCCGATGAACAGAGGCACGCTGTTACGGCCGTCCCGGGACCAATCTTGACCTCGGCAAGTGTGACAGCTGACCAAGGTCGCTGTGACAGGGTTGCGTCCATGGATCCAGCCCAGCACGACCCAATCAGATCTCCAAAAGCGCCGGAACCTCGGCCATGTGGTGAAACACCTCGGCCCCCAACGCGCGCAGCCGCGCACCATCGTCATGGGCGGCATAGCCAAGGCAGCGCATTCCGGCCCGAATGGCGGCGGTCACACCGCTGGTGCTATCCTCGATCACTACACAATCCCTTGCCAGCACTTGGAACTGGCTGGCGGCGGCCAAAAACAGGCCCGGATCAGGTTTGGAGACCCCCAGTTTGTAGGCTGAAAACATGGCGTTGGGATGAAATCTCTCCCACAGCCCGTTCTGGCCCAGGGTGATGTGCATTTTGTCTTCGCTACCGTTGGAGGCCACGCAACAACTGATACCTCCGGCGTCCAACCTAGCCAACAGTTCCCGGATACCAGCCACCAGCGGCACACCCTTTCGAAGACAGGCGTATTCCTCGGAATAAACCTGCTCTACCCAATCGTGTGGCAGATCTGCGCCCAGGCTGATCGCCTTATCCTTTACCCCAGCCATGGAACAGCCAACGAATAGCTCCATCGACTGTTCCGCGGTCAGAGGGAGCCCATGCCGCGTCAGGTTATCCGCCATTATCCGGTTCGACGCTGGTTCGCTGTCCACCAGAACCCCGTCACAATCGAATATCACCAGTTCATGTCGCATGGGGGTACTCCAGATTGCCCTACCGGGGCCTATCGCAGCCGGTGTGTAGTGACAAACCAGCGGCAAGCGGCACCATGCCGATCCTGTTTCACCCTGAAACATCCCGCCACATCAGGGAGATGTGGGTATCACCATATTTGCGCGCATCATGAAGGGTGAACCCCTCGGGCGCGGGCATGGGCGCGCTTTCCTCCCACACGATCAGGGCGTCATCGGCCACCCAACCACCCGCCAGCGCTGCGACCAGGGCACGCGCGCCCATCCCCTTGCCATAGGGCGGGTCGAGAAAGATCAGGCCGCAGGGCGCGCCGGGATTGGGGCCAAGGCGGGTGGCATCGCGGCGGATCGGCGTGGTGCTGTCGCGACTGCCGGTCAGGTTGATATTCTTGGTGATCAGCCCCTGCGCCACCCGCCCGTTATCGACGAATGTGACATGGGATGCACCGCGCGACAGCGCCTCGAGCCCCAGTGCGCCGGTACCGGAAAACAGGTCGAGTACCTGCGCGCCCTCGATCACATCGAGGTGGATGAGCACGTTGAACAGGCTTTCACGGACGCGGTCGGTGGTGGGGCGCAGATGCGCGCCCGCATCGCCCTTGCCGACCGAGGCCAGCGCCCGGCCCCGGAAATCACCCGCGATGATCCTCACGCCTTGAGCAGCGGCTTCAAATCCGCCGACGGGTCGGCCACAATGGCCGGATCGGCGGTCTTGCCGCTGTCGATCAGCCGCTTGCCGACCATATAGGCGCGCGGGTCGTTCATGGCGTCGACCGCCACCAGCTGGTCACCGATGTAATACCAGAAAGATACGGTTTGGCCCTCGCCCAGGCGGGTCACCACGCGGTCATAGCCGGTGTTCAGCCCGGCGATTTGCAGCTTGACGTCATACTGGTCGGACCAGAACCAAGGTTGCGCGACATAATCCTTGCCCGCGCCCAGCATGTTCTGTGCCACGATCTCAGCCTGGTCGATCGCGTTGGGTACGCTTTCCAGCCGGATGCGCCCGCCCTTGTAGGGAAACGAGGCGCAATCGCCCGCCGCCCAGATCGCGGGGTCCGATGTACGGCCCTGCGCATCGGTGCGGATGCCGTTTTCCAGCGCCAGCCCTGCCGCTTCGGCCAGCGCCGTAGCCGGTGCGATGCCGACGCCGACGACGACAAAATCAACCGGAAGTTCGCCGCCATCGGTCAGCACCGCGCCGGTCACACGGCCTTGCGCTCCGGTCAACCGGGTCAGGCCCACACCCTCGCGGATATCGACCCCGTGGCCCATGTGCAGCGCGCGGAAATAGGCACTGGTTTCGGGCGCCGCAACCCGTTGCAGGATGCGATCGGCCATTTCGACCAGCGTCACCTGGACCCCCCGTTTGGCGCAGACGGCGGCAGCCTCAAGCCCGATATAGCCGCCCCCGACGATCAGGGCGCGGGCCCCTTCGCTCACCGAAGGCGCCATCGCGTCGATATCGGCCAGATCGCGCACCACATGCACGCCAGCAAGATCGCCGCCGATGGCGGCGGGCAGGCGCCGCGGCTCGGACCCGGTGGTCAATGCCAGCTGGTCGTAAGAGATGACCTCACCCCCCAGCGAAACGGTCTTGGCCGCCGGGTCGATGGCGCTCACCCGCGCGTTCAGTCGCAGGGTGATGTTCTGCTCGGCATAGAAACTCTCGGGCCGCAGGAACAAGCGCTCTTTTTCCATCTCACCCAGCAGATAGGCCTTGCTGAGTGGCGGGCGCTGATAGGGCGGCACCGGTTCGGCGCCGATCAGGGTGATCTCGCCCGCAAACCCGTCTTTGCGCAGCCGCGCGACCAGAGACGCCCCCGCCTGTCCGGCACCGATCACAACAATATGGCTCATCTCTTTGCCCGCCCCGCTTTTTCCCATGGCCTTGTCATATCTGACAGCTATATGCCGGAGAGACGAGTTCCGCAAATCCAACAGAGAGGTTCACGAGGATGATTTCAGTCGGAGACAGGCTGCCGGACGCAACGTTCATGATCTTCAGCGAGAAGGGCCCCGAGACGGTCGATCTCGGAGCCAAGCTGAATGGCCGCAAGGTGGTGATGTTCGGCCTGCCGGGCGCCTTTACGCGTGGCTGTTCGATGACGCATCTGCCCAGTTTCATCCGTACGCGTCAGGCCTTGGCCGACAAGGGTGTGGACGAGGTGATCTGCGTTTCCGTGAATGACCCGTTCGTGATGACAGCCTGGGGTCAGCAGAGTGGCGCCGCAGAGGCCGGAATCACCATGCTGGCCGACCCTATGGCAGAGTTCACCAAAGCCATCGGGCTGGCGTTCAGCGCACCGGTGGTGGGCCTCTACGACCGCTGCCAGCGCTTTGCCCTGATGGCCGAGGACGGGGTGATCAAGGTCCTGAACCTTGAAACAGAGGCGGGCGCCTGCAAGCTGACCGTTGGCGAAGAACTGCTGGAGCAGATCTGACACATCAGACCGCGCAGGCGCGAATGCGCCTGCGCTGCAAAGCACCCACGATCAGCGCCAGCGCGCTGATCGTTGCCAGCAGCGCCCCAGCCCCCAGATAGAGCCCGTCAAAGCCTATGGCGGCGATGATGGGCAGGCTCAGGAAGGGTGACAGGACCTGACCCAGAAAAATGGCCGTGGTCAGCAGGCCACCGGCGGTTCCCCGGCGCCGCGCCGGGGCAATCGCCAGCATCACAGTCACAAATGCAGGCAGCACCCAGGCAAAGCCGATCCCGATGCACACCGCCCCGGCCAGCATCGCGCGAAGCCCCGCCTGGGCCCCGATGGCGGCCATGCCTATCGCCATGGCGCCATATCCCAGCGTCCAGCTCCCGCTCACACCCACCCGGGCGGCAAGTCGGCCATAGACCAGCGCGGCCAGCCCCCCGGCCAGCGTCAGCAGGCCCAGCACCGTGCCGGTCATTACCGCGCTGTCATGGCCCAGTGTGTCCAGGTAGAAGGGGATCTGCGTCGGCATGATGAAGAAGGTCATGTTTGTGACCATCTGGAACAGCAGGAGGCCAGTCAGGATCAACCGCCAGTTTCGGTGCCCATCTGCCGCCGAGGTCTCACCGCCCTGCGCGGCAACCCGGCGGACCGGACGCGGCAAGGCGCGCAAGACAAAGGGTAGGATCAGCACCGGGATGGCATAGATGGCAAAGGGCAAACGCGGTGAGAGCGACGCCAACAGCCCTGCGGTCGAAATGAAGACAAAGCCGCCGAAGTTGCGCGCCGAGGTCTGCAATCCGGTCAGCGCCGCCCGTGCCGCACCGCTGAAGTAGTCACCGATCAGTGCGGTTTGCGTGGTCATGATCGCGGCCACCGCGACGCCCAGAATCAGGCGGCTGATCAGGATGCTTTCCAACCCCGGCAGCAACAGCCCGGCACTGCCCGCCAGAACAAAGAGGGCGATGCCCCAGACCAGCAGACCACGCCGCCCGATGCGGTCGGACAGGACCCCGACCAGCGGCGCGACCAGCACCACGGCAAGCGAGGGCGCAGGCACCAGAAGGCGGGTCAACAAATCGACTTGTGGATGAGCGGCAAACTCTCGCGCCAGACCGGGCAAGGCCGGGCTGATCGTGGCGTTCGCCATGATGGTCAGCGTTGCCGCCAACAGCAGCGCCTGCGCGCGCCGGTCGCGCCAGACCGCATGGGCAGGGGGGATTTCGACGTGAGACTTCATGATCGACCTCTTGATCCATTCGCATCTTCCGGGCACTCTGCGAATTCAAGCCAACTTGAGGTCAAGTGTGAAAGTTCTCGATATCGGCAAGGTTGCCGCGCAGTCGGGCGTGCCGCCCTCGACGCTGCGCTATTACGAGGAACAGGGGCTGATCGCACCTATCGGGCGCAAGGGGTTGCGGCGGCAATACGGGCCGCAGACCCTGTTGCGGCTGACCCTTATCTCGATGGGCAAGGCGGCCGGGTTCAGCCTGCCCGAGATCGCACAGATGCTTGGTGCCGACGGACGCCCCGATCTGCCCCGGGAAGAGCTGCACGCGCGTGCCGACGATCTGGGCCGCCAGATCCGGCGCCTGCAATTGCTTCAGGATACCTTGCGGCATGTTGCCGATTGCCCGGCGCCATCACATCTGGATTGCCCCAGTTTTCAAAAGCTGATGCGTCAGGCCGAGCGGACATCCGCACGGGGCGGGAAGCGCGCGTCGCGCTAACAGAGGCTGTCCATCTTGCGGGCCAGTTTCGCGTCAAGCGAACTGAGGCCGCCCACGTCATGGGTGGTCAGCACGACAACGACCTTGCCATAGACATTCGACCACTCGGGATGGTGGTTCCATTTCTCGGCCCAGATCGCAACCCGCATCATCCAGCCGATCGCCTCGACAAACGTGTCAAAGGAATAGGTCTTGGTGATCGCGTCCCGGCCCTGGACCATGGTCCAGCCATTGGCCAGCAGCGGGTCCAGCAGCGGCCCGCGGGTTTCCTCGGACAATCGTTCGCTCATTGCTGCTCCTCCACTTGCATCTTTCTGAACGGGCCATAGTCCGTCAGGATTTCAATTTCTTCATCGACCGCGGCACCCTCGGCCTCGAGATAGCGGGCGACCGCATCCGCGAAACCCGGGTCGCTGACCCAGTGCAAGCTGTGGGTTCGGGTCGGAAGGTACCCGCGCGCCAGCTTGTGTTCGCCTTGCGCCCCGGCCTCGACTCGGATCAGGCCATGGGTGATGGCCCAGTCGATGGCCTGATAGTAGCACAGTTCGAAATGCAGGCAGGGGTGATGTTCGGTACACCCCCAGTATCGGCCGAAAAGCGTTTCGCGCCCGATGAAGTTCAGCGCCCCCGCGATGGCATGCCCATCCCGCTCGGCCAGGACCAGAACAACGTCATCGGCCATCGTGTCGTGCACAAGGTCGAAGAAGGAGCGCGTCAGATAGGGAGACCCCCATTTGCGCGAACCAGTGTCCTGGTAAAAGCGCCAGAATGCATCCCAGTGTTCGGGTTGCAGGTCGTTGCCGGTCAGGGCGTGGATATGGCCACCAAACGCCTGGGCCTGCGCGCGTTCCTTTCGGATCGTCTTGCGCTTGCGCGACGACAGGGCGGCAAGAAACCCGTTGAAATCGACATAGCCATCATTCAGCCAATGGAACTGCTGGGTCACACGGTGCATCAGGCCCATCTGGCGGCCGGCCACTGCCTCGGCCCCCGTACAGAAGGTGATGTGCAGGCTGGAGACGTTGTTGTTTGCCGCCAGTTGAACCGCACCCTGAACCAGAGCCGACTGGCCGATCTCCTCATAGCCCGGCCGGACCAGAAGCCTGCGCCCCGAGGCGGGGGTAAAAGGCACGGCGACCTGAAGCTTGGGGTAATAGTGGCCGCCGGCCCGCTCATAGGCGTGGGCCCAGCTGTGGTCGAAGATGTATTCACCCTGGCTGTGGGATTTGATGTACATCGGTGCCGCGCCGATCATCATGCCATCAAGATAAGCGGTCAGATATTGCGGCTGCCAACCGGTGCCTCGCCCGACCGAACCGCTCTCTTCCAGCGCCCGGAGAAACCGATAGGTAGTAAAAGGGTCGAGCGGGCGACCGCCATCCTGCGTTTCGGGACAGGCGCAGGAATCCCACTCGGTTGCCGGAATATCCTCCAGCGATTGCATTACCCGAACTTCGATCTGCGCCTGATCCATTCGCCGCCCCTTTCCACCTCAATCTGTGATCAGAGGGGGCAAGATCAAGCCGCGTACCCTTCGAAGGTGATATTGTCGGCGATGCTCCGCGCCTCGGAGGCCTGTATCGCCGAGCGAACGGTCCAGCACAGCACTGGTACCCCTCGCGCCTTGAGTTCGGCGACACGCGGACGAGTGAGATCTTCGACCTCATGGCTGATGAATGCGCTGGCGCTACTCTCGAAGTCGGGGATGTCGCGCAAACGCTCGCAAGTCGCGACGGGTAGCGGCCATTCGCGCGGGAGATAGGCGCTGGTCACCAATCCGCGCGGCAGATCGGGTGCAAGCCGTGCCATGGCGGCCACGCTATATGGGTTGAAGGACATCACAGCGACCGGCCCCCGATACCCGACCAGGGCTTGGGTGGCAGCTTCTTCCAGCATACCAATCTCGGGACCCATCCCGCCATCCTGATCCTTCAACTCGATCAGCAGCGGCGCGCGGCCAGCCACAAGATCGAGAATTTCGGTCAGGGTTGGGATACCCTCGCCATCCCCATGCAGCAAAGCGATGCTGTTGGCATCAGCACTCGAGATCTGGCGAATGGCACCGGGTCGCCCCGTAAGCCTGCGCATGTCATAATCGTGAAACACCATCGCCTGACCGTCGGCAGTCAGTTGCAGGTCGATCTCAATGGCGTAACCGGCATCGATGGCCGCGCGGATGGCCGCGCGGCTGTTTTCGGGCCGGCCCTGAAGAGTGTCATGAAAGCCGCGATGTGCAATCGGCGCGCCAAGCAGGGCGACAGGCAGAGCTGGCGTCATTTTACCTCGAAGATACCTTCGATCTCGACCGCGACACCCAGGGGCAGTGCTGCGGCGCTGACCGCCGAACGCGAGTGCCGCCCGGCCTCGCCCAGCGCCTCGACCAGAAAATCAGAGGCGCCGTTGATCACCTGCGGCTGGTTGGTGAAATCGGCGGTGGAGTTCACAAAGCCGGTCAGCTTGATGACGCGGACGAGTTGATCCAGATCGCCGCCACACGCGGCCTTGACCTGAGCCAAGAGGTTGATCGCGCAACGGCGCGCTGCGGCGGCGCCGGCGGCCACATCCATGTTCTCGCCCAGCTTGCCAATGATCAGACCGTTCTCGTCGTTCGAGATCTGACCCGAGATATAGACGATGTTGCCCACCTTGACGAAGGGCACATAGTTTGCCGCCGGAGCGGGAGCATTTGGCAGGGTCACGCCCAGACTGGCCAGTTTATCCTCGATACCCATGGTCGGAATCCTCCTATTGGCTTTCGGTCGCGCGGACGCTAACCGGGAACGTTCGCGCGGAAAAGGGCCAAAGATCAGGTTTCGCGGAACGCTTTGGTGAAATAATCGGCCAACGGTTTGACCAGATAATAGATCGGAGACTGATCCGCCGTGCGGATGAACGCCTCGACCGGCATCCCTGGAATGAGAACCGCTCCTTCGGGCAGTTTGTCGATTTCGCCCTCGTTCAACTCGATTTCGGCGCGGTAATAGGAAACCTGGCTTGCCTCGTCCACAAAAGCGTCGGCCGATATCTGTTTCACCGTGCCGACCAGTTCCGGCGTCTGCCGCTGGTCCAGTGCAGAGAACCGCAGCATCACCGGCTGACCGACATGGATCTGGTCAATGTGAATGGTTTCGACCCGGGCGGCGATGACAAGCGGGCGGTCTTGCGGCACCAGGAACAGGACCGGTTCAGCCGGCCGGATGACCGAACGTGGAGTATGAACCTGCAATCCGTAGACAATACCCGACACCGGCGCCTTGATATCCAGCCGCGAGAGTTGCTCTTGCAACGAACGGCGCTGTTCCGCGAGTTCCAGTTCCCGGTACTGAAGGTCGCGCAACCTGGTGATCGCTTCTTCCCGTTGGCGGGTACCGAGTTTCAGAATCTCGATGTCGATCTCTGTGATCCGGCCTTCTTGCTGCGCCTGAGCCGCGATCAACTCACCAAGCGATCCTTCAAGATCCGCCTTGGTCCGTTCAAGGCTGAGAACCCGTGCGGCCTGGGCAAGCCCTTTGTCCAGCAACGAACGCTGGCTCACCAATTCCTCTTCGATCAGCTTCAACTGCGACCGACGCGACTTTTGCTGCGCAACGATACCTTCGATCTGGTTGCCGATCTGGCCGCGACGCTTTTCCAGTTGCTCGGTTTCCTTGTCGACCGATTCCTGACGGGCGCGGAACAGCCGTTCTTGTCCGTCGATGAGTTCCGCCACTTCGGGTCGGCCAGTCGCGACTTCGAGCAGTTCATCTTCGAAAGTGATGGTGTCATTGCCGTCGCGCTCAGCCTCGAGGCGACCGCGGCGGGCCATCAACTCGAATAGCTGGCCTTCGGTGATCAGCAATTGCGAATTCAACAGGTTGCTGTCGAGCCGGATCAGAACCTGTCCTTCGGACACGGTATCGCCCTCGTCGACCTGGATCTCGGCCACGACTCCACCATCGAGGTGCTGCACGATCTGCCGATTCCGGTCGACCTCGATCCGGCCGCCGGCGACGACCGCACCGGCAATCTGGCTCATCACTGCCCATGTCCCGAAACCACCAACAAGAATAATCAGGCCGATGATGCCAAAAACAATTGGCGCACGTGCGGAAAATCTGTTCTCGCTCATCGCACGCCTCCAAGCGCCTTGGCCTGCTGAATGGTTTGGTGATTTGTGATCCGTTCTTTCAGGACTTGATCCTTTGGACCAAAGGCCACGGCCTGACCATGGTCGAGAACCAGAAGCAGATCACATTCCGCAATCGCGGCCGGACGGTGCGCCATGATAAGCACCGATTTTCCCGCCTCCTTGAGAAGTTTGATCGCCTGGTTCAACGCCTGTGACCCCTCATTGTCGAGGTTGGAGTTCGGCTCGTCGAGGATGACGATCACCGGATCGTCGTAAAGCGCGCGCGCCAGCGCAACCCGCTGCATCTGGCCACCGGACAGGCGACCGCCGCCCGAGGAGATGCGGGTGTCATATCCATTGGGCAACTGCACGATCATGTCGTGAACTGCTGCCTTCTTTGCGGCTTCGACCACTTTCTTGGCGTCAGGGTTTCCGGAAAGGCGTGCAATGTTCTCGGCGATCGTGCCCTCGAATAGCTGTACCCGCTGCGGCAGGTAACCGATATGCTGACCCAAGACATCCGGATCGTATTGGTCCAGCGAAGCGCCGTCCAGTCGCACGGTTCCACCTGCCGGGCGCCATAATCCTGTTAGTGCCTTGGCCAGCGTCGATTTTCCTGACCCCGAAGGGCCGATGACACCAACGGCTTGCCCGGGCTGCACCGAAAAGCTGACTGTCTTGAGCTGTGCCCGGGTATCTCCGGGCGGTACCACGGTCAGCGACTGGACATCGAGCTTGGCCTTTGGCTTGGGCAACGGCATGCGCGGCTGCTCTGGTGGCACCTTCTCCAATAGCTCGGCCAGGTTCGACCACCCTTTCATGGCGCGCTGCGCGACCTGCCATTGGTTCACGATCATCTCGACCGGCGCCAGGGCGCGCCCCAACAGGATGGAGGCCGCAATCATCGCACCGGGTGTGACTTCGCCGAGCAACACCAGATAGGCCCCCAGTCCTAGCATCGCCGATTGCAGGAATAGCCGCAGAGTCTTGGTGGTGGTCGAGAAACTTCCAACAACGTCGCTGGCAACCAATCCATCGACAAGCGAGGTTTCGCGCGCGCCGTTCCAACGGGCGAACGCCGCCCCGCGCATTCCCATCGACTGGATCGTTTCCGCCTCGTTGCGGATTTCGTCACCGATCAGCGAGGCCCGGTTTGCCGCAATGGCCGCATGAAAAGTCGGCTTGCGAGAGAAGAGCTGGTTCAGAAGGGTAATGATAATCAGCAAAAACCCACCCGCCAGCGCCATTATGCCAAGCCAGGGATGGAAAATAGCAATACCGGCAAGGAACACCGGCGTCCACGGCAGGTCGAACAGCGACATCGTCACTGGAGAGGAGATGAAGCGTTGCACCGATTCGAGATCGGCAAGACCGGTCTGCGCAACCGGATCCTGCGCCACAGCCGACCGTCTCACCATCGCGTTGAAAACCCGGTGATCCAGGTGCGTCTGGAACCGCGCGCCGGCGCGGGCCATCACCCGACCTCGGGTAAAGTCGAGAATACCCATGACGCCATAAAGGAACACGACAAGCAGCGACAAAGCGACCAGGGTCTGCTCCGACCGGCTTCCAAGCACCCTGTCATAGACCTGAAGCATGTAGATCGGGCCGGTCAGCATCAACATATTCGCAAAAAAACTGAACAGGGCAACAAACCAGTACAGCGCCCGGCTTTGCCTACGCGCCATTCGAAGTTCCTCTGCGCCGTGCAGATGTGATTTAGAAGTCATGTGAACAAGATCTCAAATTCGCGTTGCTGTGCGCATAGCTTTCTTTACGCGAGCCGCCCTACGAGTTAAATGCGTCGCTGTTTCATATCCGGAAAAGATAGCCTATGTGTTTTCAATGTATCTGCGCAAACCTTAAGTTCACTCCTTTGGATTACAGACCTCGACTTTGACAGGCGGCTTTGGCATCTCCGAGATCATCATGACCAAGTTCTCCCGAATAATGCTCAAGCTTTTAGCGTTATCGCTGTTGGCGACTCTGGCTGCTTGTGCGTCATCAAACCCGGTGTCAGATGCCGGAGGTCGCATCCACGACCCGTACGAAAACTCCAACCGCGCAATCCACAACTTCAACCGTGGTGTCGACAGAGTATTTTTTCGTCCTGCCGCAAAAGGGTATGTCACCATTGTTCCACGACCGATGGTGAACTCCTTCAACATGTTCGCCGAGAACCTGTCTCTGCCAGGGCAAATGGTCGACTACTTGTTGCAGGGCAAGCCGAAAGAGGCAGGAACTACGCTGTTCCGCTTTGTCGTGAACTCAACCGTGGGCTTTGCCGGCCTTGCCGATCCGGCGAGCGACTTCGAGATTCCGCGTGCAGATACCGATTTCGGCGAAACTTTGCACGTCTGGGGTTTTGCCGAGGGGCCTTATCTGGAACTGCCCTTGTACGGCCCATCCACCACCAGAGATGCGATCGGCGTCGTTGTAAACTTGTTCACCAATCCGATAGACTTTGCACCGACCCGGCCGATTAACAATCTTGGGGTTTATGCGGAAATCGTCCGTCGACTGGGAGATCGCGGCCTTTACTCCGATACGGTCGATTCGATCCTTTACGAAAGTTCGGACAGTTACGCTCAACTGCGCTTGATCTACCTGCAAAACCGCCGGTTCGAACTGGCAACTGACGACGAAGATGCTTATCTGGGCCTGTATAGTGACCCCTATTCCGACACCGGAACACCGGTCGCGCCCGATCTGGCTGACCCGTATGAGGACCCATATGCCGAGTAAGTTTTTCTCCCGCCGTAGTTTTGCGACCACTCTGGCGGCTGGCCTGACCGCACTTTCCCTGCCTGTGCCTGCCTTTGCCCTGACCGAGGCGGGCGCTTCCTCTCTGGTGAATGAGGTTGTGGCCGAGATCAACAAGGTGATCGCATCGGGTAAGTCCGAAAGTGCGATGATCAAAGATTTCGAGCGGATCTTTATCCGCTATGGCGATGTTCCGATCATGGCACGCTATGCGCTTGGCCCCGATGCTCGCTCGGCTACGCCAGCGCAACTGAAGAGCTTCACCAATGCCTTTCAGGGTTACATTGCCCGCAAGTACGGCAAACGGTTCCGGGAATTCATCGGCGGATCTGTCACAGTGCAGGCTGCGCGTAAGATCAAGGCAGGCTATGAAGTCCGCACCAAGGTCAAGTTGCAGGGACAGGCGCCCTTCGACGTAACTTTCCTGGTCTCGGACAAGTCCGGCAAGGACAAGTTCTTCAACATGTTCATCGAAGGGGTGAACCTGCTGTTGACCGAACGCACTGAAATCGGTTCGATGCTGGATCGCCGCAAGGGCAATATCGACGCGGTGATCCGAGATCTGGCATCGGCCGGATAATCCTGATTCTGACCACCTGCTTCCAGGTGGTCAGTTCCCAAACAGATCCTTGAGAAGTTTGTCGACGGCTTGACCCAATCCGCCCTGCGGCTTGGCAGGTTTAGGCTGTGCAACGACCTTGGGCTGCCGCGGCGCCTGCATCGGCAATGGTTTTGGCGTCATGCCTTCGTGTATCCGGACCATGGTTTCGTGCCAGATCTCGGCAGGCAGACCTCCGCCGGTGACACCGCTCAACGGCGTGTTGTCATCATATCCCATCCAGACCCCCGCCACGTAATCCGCGGTAAAGCCGATGAACCATGCATCGCGCGCGGCCTGGGTCGTGCCTGTCTTGCCCGCCGCCTGCCAGCCGGGCAGCGCGGCACGGCGGCCTGATCCTTCGGAGATCACCTTCTCCATCATCCAGATCAGTTGCCCCGCAGCCTCGGCGTTTATCACACGCTCACCCATGCCGGTTCCCGTTCCCATCAGCACTTCGCTTTCGCCTTGCAGGCGCAACTCGGTCAGACCGTAGGGCTCGACCGAGGACCCGCCGTTCAGGATGCCCGCATAGGCGCCCGTCATTTCCAGCAGAGAGCTTTCCGATGCGCCCAGCGCCAGTGCCGGTCCAGCGGCAAGATCACTTTCGATGCCGAACTCGCTGGCCACCTTGCGCACATTGTCCAGACCCATCGCCTCGGCCACCTTGACAGCCGGAACGTTCAGCGAGTCTTTCAGCGCTTGCGCCAGGGTAACCCGGCCGTAGTACTTGTTGGTGTAGTTCTTTGGGCACCACTGTCCCGATCCCGGGATGTTGATGCAATAGGGTTCGTCCACCACCGTATCGAGCGGCGAATGCCCCATCTCCAGCGCGGTGGCATAGACAAACGGCTTGAACGAAGAGCCGGTCTGTCGCGAGGCCTGGGTCGCCCGGTTGAACGCACCGGTGACACGGGTGTCGCGACCGCCCACCATCGCGCGCACGGCGCCATCGGCAGACATCACGACGATTGCGGCCTGTGCCTTGGACCCGTCGCGAACCTTTTCCTGGAAGATGAATCGCATCGCCTCTTCGGCCGAGGTCTGGATACGCTGGTCGAGCGTGGTCTTGATGATCACGTCCTCGGTGGTATTGCCGCCAAAATAGTCCGGCAGCTCGCTCATCACCCAGTCGGCGAAATATCCGCCGGCCTGCGCCGCTGCGGCTTCGGACAGGTGCGCCGGATTGGCGCGTGCTGCCTGCGCCTGATCAGCGGTCAGATAACCCTGTTCTTCCATCAACCCAAGCACGACCTGTGCCCGCTCTTGCGAGCGTTTCAGGCTGTTGGTCGGCGCATAGCGCGTCGGCGCCACTAGAAGGCCAGCCAGCATCGCGGCCTCAGACGGGTTTACTTGCGCCGCAGACTTGGCAAAGTAGCGCTGACTGGCTGCTTCGAACCCACGTGCACCCGCCCCTAGGAAAGCCCGGTTCAGATAAATATTGAGGATTTCGTCCTTGCTGTACTTGACCTCCATCGCCATGGCAAAGACGGCTTCCTTGATCTTGCGCCACAAGGATCCTTGCCGGCAGTCGGACTCATAGGCCGCCTCGGATTTCCAGACATCAGGGTCATAAGGCACGCCTAGACACAATAGCTTGGCCGTCTGCTGGGTTATGGTCGAGCCACCGTGACCAGACAACGGGCCCCGCCCCTCGCGCAGGTTGATGCGCACCGCACTTGCAACGCCGCGCGGGCTGACCCCGAAATGATAGTAGAAACGCTTGTCCTCGGTCGCGAGAACCGCATTCTTGAGGTGTGGAGAAACGGTATCGGTGGTGATGACCCCGCCGAACTGGTCGCCGCGCCAAGCAAATACTTTGCCGTCCCGATCCATCAAGGTGACCGATCCCCGCGCGCGTCCGTCGAGCAATGCACTCACATCCGGTAGGGTGGAATAAATCAGGGCGACGGCCAATCCGATCAGGAGCACCACGATCATACCGGTACGCCAGATCAGGCCCCAGACCAATCCGAAGATCCTGCCGAAGAAACGGGTAATGACGTTACCGCCCGAACGCCGGGGCGGTTTCGACTTTCGTTTCGCGGCTGGCTTCCCCCCGGCACCGCGCGGTTTTGCCGGGGCTGGGGGCTTGCTCTTTGAACCATATCGTTTGTCGGCGACTAAACCCGATTTGCGCCGTTTGGAATCCGTCATGCCAACTCTGCCCGATTTTTCTTGGGTCGCACAATAGCGCCTCGGGCTTGCCGTGTAGAGGTGTGAATTTGGGAATGTTCTCCTTTTGGTTATCGCTCAAATTTTAGCCGCTTCTGAAAATTTGTGCAAAATTTGTGCGCTCACCTTCAGTTTGGAGGGTAGGAATTGCGCAGAATCCTTCGTTGCGGCGCCAAAACCGGTCTTTCTGCATGTGCGAAATGCCGGATCGCCCGGCTGAACGAAGGGGAAAGACGTGAAACTGATCATAGCAACGATCAAGCCGTTCAAGCTCGAGGAGGTCAGGCAGGCCCTGACCGAGGCCGGGGTGCGCGGCATGATGGTGACCGAGATCAAGGGGTTCGGCGCCCAGTCCGGTCACACCGAAATCTATCGCGGCGCCGAATACACCGTGAATTTCGTACCCAAGATCAAGCTGGAACTGGTCGTCTCCGATCAGGTTGCCGACCAGATCGTCGAAACGATCTCGACCACGGCACGGACCGGCAAGATCGGCGACGGCAAGATTTTCGTTGTCGACGTGGCACAGGCCCAGCGCGTGCGCACCGGTGAAACCGACGAGGACGCGCTGTGATCGGCGCCTCAGACATGTTCAAGGAAACCAAGGCTATGACGCTTATCAAGACTCTTCTTCCGGCCACCGCGCTGATTGCGTTGCCGACGCTGGGACTGGCCCAAGAGGCCGATGTAACGCCGCCGAACGAAGAAATCGGCTATATCTTTACCACTTTCATGTTCCTGGTCACCGGGTTCCTGGTGATGTGGATGGCAGCCGGTTTCACCATGCTCGAGGCCGGGCTAGTACGGCAAAAGAACGTGACCATGCAGCTGACCAAGAACATCGCGCTCTTCTCGATCGCGGCGCTCATGTATTACGCGATCGGCTACAACCTGATGTATCCCGGCGACGGCTGGAGCATCGACGGCGTGCTGGGCGCCTTCTCGATAGCGGCTATGGAGCCGGTCGGGCTGGCCGATACCGAAACCGACCTGACCTATGCCAGCGTTGGTTCGGATTTCTTCTTTCAGCTGATGTTCTGCGCCACGACAGCTTCGATCGTGTCGGGTACCCTGGCCGAACGGATCAAGCTGTGGCCCTTCCTAATCTTCGTGGTCGTTTTGACCGGCCTGATCTACCCGATCCAGGCGTCGTGGAAATGGGGCGGAGGATTCCTGGATGCAGCCGGGTTCCTCGATTTCGCCGGTTCGACCGTAGTTCACTCGGTCGGTGGTTGGGCGGCACTTGCTGGCGCGCTGATCCTTGGCCCCCGCATCGGCAAGTACAAGGACGGTCGTGTTATCCCGATCATGGGTTCGAACCTGCCGCTCGCCACGCTGGGTACGTTCATTCTGTGGATGGGCTGGTTCGGTTTCAACGGCGGTTCGCAGCTCTATATGGACACAGCAGGCAACGTCGCTGACATCAGCCGGATTTTCGCAAACACCAACACCGCAGCAGCAGGTGGCGCCATCGCGGCCCTGATCCTGACCCAGCTGATGTACAAAAAGGTCGACCTGACCATGGTGCTGAACGGCGCGCTGGCGGGCCTGGTGTCGATCACTGCCGAACCGCTGACTCCCGGCCTGGGTGCTGCCACCCTTATCGGTGCCGTAGGTGGGGTGATCGTGGTCTTCGCCGTGCCCTTCCTCGACCGTGTCAAGATCGACGACGTTGTCGGCGCGATCCCGGTTCACCTGATGGCGGGCATCTGGGGCACAATCGCCGTGGTTCTGACCAATGGCGACGCGAGCCTTGGAACGCAACTCTACTCCATCGTTGTTGTCGGCGCCTTCACCTTCGTCGTTACGGGCGTGCTTTGGTTCGTGCTCAAAACCGTGATGGGAATTCGCGTCTCCTCCGAGGACGAGATCAACGGGCTCGACATGGCCGAACTGGGCATGGAAGCCTATCCCGAGTTCTCGAAATCCTAAGCTTCCTTCCTCACCTGACGTGAGATCTTGCCCGGGCCAATGGCCCGGGTTTTTTCATACCAATCAAGTCAGACGCATTAGAAGCCCAGCGATCAGCCGGGCACGCTCGGGCAGGCTGTCGACCTCGATATGTTCGTTCAGCGTATGCAGCCCCTTGCCGCGCACGCCGATGGAATCGAGCGTGGGAATACCCATCGCACCGGTGAAATTCCCGTCCGATCCGCCGCCTGCGCTGGCCGCTGTCAGATCAAATCCCAGCTCCTGCGCAATCTCGCGCGCGATTTCGAACATCGGCATCGTGCCGGGCTGATCGGGCTCCCAGACGGGGCGGGTGACACCACGGGTGACGCGGAACTCAACCCCATTCTCCTCGCCAGAGAGGGCCAGCATCCGTGCGACGCCGTTGTCCAGATCCTCTTGCCGTTTGGCCATGCTGAGCGCTTCGGCATGACAGGCCGAGGATACGCAGTTGACCCATTGCCCAGCATGGATCACGCCAACGCTGAACGTGCAATCGGGGCCTGTCATCGCCTCGATCTCAAGGATCTTGCGCGCCATCGTGGCAATTGCAGACCGGCCCTCGGCCAGTCTTGCGCCGGCATGGCTGGGACGGCCCGCTGTTTCCAGATTGAAGCGCGCGATGGCGTAACGACCGACCACTGCGCCGCCATCGTCGCGGGCAGGCTCGGGCACCAGAACATACCGATTGCGTGCGGCCTCGGCCTCGATCAGTTCTCGGGTCGACGGGGTGCCGACCTCTTCGTCCGGGGTAAAAAGAACCGTAACCGGCAGCGGGGTCTGCATGCCCGCACGGGCCAGCTGGCGCAGTGCCTCGACCGCGCAGAAATTGCCGCCCTTCATGTCCTGAATACCTGGGCCATAGCACAGGTTTCCCTCGCGCCGGAACGGCAGTTTGTTCAACGTCCCGACCGGGTGGACCGTATCCATGTGACCCGAGATCAGGATGCCCGGCTTGCCCGCATCCGGATGCGGCAGGCGTACCCGCAGACTGCCGCCGAATCCCAACCGGCCTGGAATGCGCTCGACCGTACCGAGACCGGCCAGGTTATAGGCGGCCAGATCCATCATGCGGTTTACTGCGCTGGCATCAAACGTGGGGCTTTCGCATTCGATCCAGGGGCGCAGGCCCGCCACCATCGTGTCGGTGTCAAAAGGCAGATCCAGAAAGGACATATGTTTATCCAGCCAACGGCAGGCGGCGTTCCAGCACGCGCGCCATGATAGACGCCCCAACCGGCAGGATGCCGGTGTCGATCACGAATTTCGGGTTATGAACCGCAACCGTACCTGCATGACCCAGCGTGCAATAGGCTCCGGGCACCACGCGCAGCATGTCGGCGAAATCCTCGGACCCGGTCACCGGCTCGTCACGTTCAACGACATTCTCGGCGCCGACGATATCCCCTGCTGCTTCCATATAAGCATCCGACAGGTCAGAATCGTTTTGCAGCACGTTGAAGACATTGCGCAGGTGCAGGTCGATCTCGACCCCATAGGCCAGCGCAAAACCATCGCAGAGCTCTTTCATCCGGCGCTCCGCCAGTTCGCAGACCTCGTCCTTGAAATACCGGATGGTACCGGCCAGCGTTGCGGTGTCCGGCACCACGTTATAGGCCGATCCGGCATGGATCTGCGTGACCGAGACGACGCAGGCGTCGAGCGCGCGCACATTGCGCGACACGATGGTCTGGATGTCGCCCACCAGCGACGACGCGATAATGAGCGGATCCCGCGATTCATGCGGCATGGCGCCGTGACTGCCCTTGCCCTTGATCTTGATGTCGAAAAAGCTCGATCCGGCCATCGCGGCACCCTTGACGATACCGAAATTGCGTGGCTGGCCACTGGGCCAGTTATGCAGGCCGTAAACCTCGTCGCAGGGAAACTTATCGAACAACCCATCGGCCAGCATGCCGCGCGCGCCGCCCAGCCCCTCTTCGGCAGGCTGAAAGATCAGGACTGCAGTACCGTCGAAATCACGTGTTTCGGCAAGGTGCTTGGCCGCGCCCAACAGCATGGTGGTATGGGCGTCATGACCGCAGGCGTGCATGACCCCGGGGTTCTGAGATGCGTAGTCGAGCCCGGATTCCTCGTGGATCGGCAGCGCATCCATGTCCGCCCGCAGGCCGACGCGGCGGTTACCGCCGCCCTTGCCCTTGATAAGCGCGACAACACCCGTCTTGCCAATGCCCTCGTGCACCTCGTCCACCCCATATGCACGGAGCTTTTCGGCCACCACACCAGCGGTGCGGGTTTCTGTGAACCCAATCTCAGGGTGGGCGTGCAGATCCTTGAAGATCGCCTCCAACTCACCCTTGCTTTGTTCGATGACGGGAAGAATGCCCATGTGGTTTTCCTTTTCGTAACCCTGCCTGATCTCAGGCAGCGGTATCAGAACCAAAGGTGACGTCGCGCCCTGGCGCTGCGTCGAGCAACAGCCGGGTATAGTCGTGTTGCGGGTCGGAATAGACCTCTTTCGTCGGGCCCTGTTCCACAACAACGCCCTTTTTCATCACGATCAGGCGGTCGCAGATCTGAGCAGCGACGCGTAAATCGTGAGTGATGAAGAGCATGGCAAGGTCATAACGCTCGCGGATGTCATCGAGCAATTCAAGCACTTGAGCCTGAACCGAGACATCAAGCGCTGAAACCGCCTCGTCCGCGATCAGCACATCGGGTTCCACGGCCAGCGCCCGGGCGATGCAGATCCGCTGTCGCTGACCACCCGAGAACTGGTGAGGGTAACGTTCGAGCGCGTCGCCCGAAAGCCCGACCAATTCCATAAGGTCGCGCGCGGTTTTCAGCGCCTGATCAATCGGCACGCCGAAATTCACCGGCGCTTCGACCAGCGACTGCCCGATGGTGCGGCGCGGATTGAGCGACCGGTAAGGATCCTGGAACACGATCTGCACCTTGCGGCGATGCGGGCGCAATTTGGCCTGAGGCAGGGTGCCGATATCGGTGCCATGCAGGCTGATGGTACCCGATGTCGGGTCGATCAATCGGGCGATGCAGCGCGCGACGGTTGATTTGCCCGACCCGGATTCACCGACGATACCCAGGGTCTCGCCCCTGCGGACATGCAGGTCGACATCAGAGGCCGCATGTACGATCCGGTCCTTGGACAGCCAGCCGGTACGGCCATAGATCTTGTTGAGGTTGCTTACCTCGATCGCGTTTTTCCCGGTCCGAGGCATCCGGTCCGGAGGCGTCATGGACGGGACCGAGGCCATCAGCATCTGGGTATAGGGTTCCTTGGGTCGGCGCAGAACGTCATCGCGGTCGCCATATTCCACCACCCGGCCGTTTTGCATGACGACAATGCGGTCGGCGATTTCCGCCACCACTCCGAAGTCATGGGTGATGAACAGAACGCCGGTTCCGCGCCGCTCCTGCATCTCTTTGATCAGTTTGAGGATCTGCGCCTGCGTCGTCACATCCAGCGCCGTCGTGGGTTCGTCCGCAATCAACAGCGCCGGGTCAAGCACCAGCGCCATCGCGATCATGATCCGCTGCCGCTGCCCTCCCGAGAGCTGGTGCGGGAAGCTGTCGACCATCTTTTCTGGGTCGGGAAGGTGTACCGCCTCCATGATCTCGATTGCGCGCTTGCGCCGATCCGAGGCAGAAAGATCCGTATGAATCTCAAGCACCTCAGATATCTGTTCGCCCACCCGGGTCACGGGATTGAGCGCGGTCATCGGCTCTTGAAAGATCATCGCCATGCGGGTGCCGCGCAGGTCGCGAAGCCGGTTCGCGCTCGCCTGGAGTGTATCCTCGCCTTGCAGGAGAGTCTCGCCCGTTGACGGTTTAAGGGCCGCTGGCAGCAACCCCATGACGGCCGAGGCGGTAACCGATTTGCCCGAACCGCTTTCACCCACGACACAGACAATCTCGCCCGGGGCGACGGTAAAGCTGATGTTCTCCACCGCATTGGGACGGTCTGCATTTTTGGGCAGGCTGACGGTCAGGTTGCAAACCTCGAGGACGTTTTGCTGTTCCATTTCCTGCGCCCTTCTCACAACCGTTTTGCAAAGCGCGGGTCGAGCGTGTCGCGCAGACCGTCGCCCAACATGTTGACCGCAAGAACGGTCAGAGCCAGCACCAGACCGGGATAGAAGATATTGTGCGGGAAAAGCTGAAACACCGCCCGGCCCTCGGCCATAATGTTGCCCCAGGTCGGAATCTCGGGCGGGATGCCGATGCCAAGGAAAGACAGGATCGCCTCGACGATGATCGCGGACGCGACAATGAACGTACCCTGGACGATCAGCGGCGCGATGGTGTTGGGCAGTATGTGGCGCACCAGCAGAACCGGGGTGCGAGTGCCCGCGGTGATCGCTGCTTCGACATAGGGTTCTTCGCGGATGGACAGCACGATCGAGCGGACAAGGCGCACCACCCGCGGCACCTCTGGCACAACGATGGCAATGATCACGCTGGTCAGACCGGCGCTGAACAGGGAAACGACCGCAATGGCAAGAAGGATCGCGGGGATGGCCATCAACCCGTCCATTACTCGCATGATTATCCCGTCAAGCCATCGGACATAACCGGCCAGCACACCGATCGCCATGCCGACCACGATCGAAATCGCAGCAACCGAGACACCCACGACCAGCGAAATCCGCGCCCCATAGATTATGCGGCTGTAAACATCGCGACCCAGCGTGTCGGATCCCAGCCGATAGACAACCGGCACCTTCTTGCCCGAATGGTCACGCACCGTGGTCTCGTACCCCGGCGGCTGGTTTCGGTCCTTGGGAGAAATATCGGCCGGGTCACGGGTGCCCAGTACAGGCGCCAACAGCCCCAACAAAACAACGGCAAGGACCAGCACGCCACCAATGATCACCGAAGGGTTGGCCAGCATTCGGCGCAGGGTCTGGCGACCGGGGGAAATCGCGGCAGTCGACATCAGTAACGGATCCTCGGGTCTAGAACGGTATAGCTGACGTCAATCAGAAGATTGATCAGCACATAGATGAAGGAGAACAGGAGGATAACGGCCTGGATGGTCGGAAAGTCCCGGGCAAGCACAGCTTCGACCGTCAACAGACCAAGACCGGGCAGGTTAAAGACGGACTCGGTCACAACCACTCCGCCAATCAAAATGGCAAAGGAAAGGCCGATCACGGTGACGATAGGCACCGCTGCATTGCGCACCGCGTGGCGCATGAGCACCCTGGTTTCTGTCTGCCCCTTGGCACGCGCCGTGCGAATATAGTCCTCGCCGAGAACTTCGAGCACACTGGTCCGTGTCATCCGGGCAATGAACGCCACGAAGATTACTGAAAGCGCGATCGAAGGCAGGATCAGTCGGAGCAACCATCCTCCAACTCCGTCGGCGATGCGTTGATATCCCTGTACCGGCAGCCACCCGAGCTTGATCGAAAACAGGTAGATCAGCATGTAGCCGATAACAAAGACCGGCAGCGAAAAACCCAGAACCGAAAAACCCATGATGCCCCGGTCAAGCCAGCTGCCTTGGCGATAGGCTGCCAACGTGCCCAACGGGACAGCGATGCAGACGGTCAGAATGATGGTCAGAAGAGACAAGGACAAGGTTGGCTCCAGCCGCGCCGCAATCAGTTCTCCGACCTGTTTCTTGTAAAAGAAGCTTTCGCCAAAATCGCCTTGGAACATGTTGCCAAGCCAGACCATGAATTGAACCGGCAGTGGTTTGTCCAGTCCTAGCTTTGCCCTGATCTCGGCGATTTGTGCATCGTTTGCGTAATCGCCCGCGATGATCGCAGCGGGATCGCCGGGCGTCAGGCGCAACAGCATGAAAACAAAGACCGCAACCAGCAACATGACCGGAATGGTCGCGATCAATCGGCGAAGAAGATAGCTGAGCATGGATCTCTGACTCTGTTACGCGACGAAATGGTCTGCGCGGCAGCATAGGCCGCCGCGCAGTTCACTTTTGTCAGTTCTTGGAGATGTTCCAGAACACCGCCGCGCCGGTGGGCAGAACACCGTCGATGTTCGACCGCGTCGCCGTCGCCTGGTTCCACTGACCCAGGTGAATATGGGTCGGATACTCGAGCCAGGCTCCCTGGACCTCCTCGACGATCTTCAACTGCTCTTCTTTGGTGGTCGCACGTGCAAAGGAATCGCGCAGCCCCTCGATCTTTTCGTCGCAGGGCCAGCCGAAGAGGGCCGTGTCACATGACGAGTTGAGGAAGGCCATAGCCACCGGGTTGAACAGGTCGCCCGCAGTCCACGACGTGATGAAGGCGTTCCAGCCGCCATCGGCAGGCAGATCCTTCTTGGAGCGGCGTGCCACCAGTGTCTGCCAGTCCATCGACTGCATGTCGACATTCAGACCGACGGCTTCCATCAGATCCTTGGCCACCGGCGCAAGGTTGGTGAGAACCGCAAGGTCGGTCGAATGCATCAGCAGGATCGGTTCGCCATTATAGCCCGATTCCGCGATCAGTTCGCGCGCCTTGTCAAAGTTCGATTCCAATAGGCCATCCATATGGGCCATCGTCTCGAACGGCATGCCGCACCCGAACATTGCCTTGCACGCCTTGTAGTAGTCGGCATTGCCGATCTGGGCTTGCAGGAAATCCTCCTGGTTCAGCGCATAGAGCAGAGCCTGCCGCATCTTCGGATTGTCGAACGGAGGGTGCAAAACATTGAACCGGAAGGTGAACTGGTTGCCGGCCGGGTTGAAGTCGACAAGCTTGATGTTCTCGTCACCCTCGACCAGAGGCAGCAGATCGTGTGGCAGCCCTTCGATATAGTCGAGTTCGCCTGCCTTCAGCGCGTTGACCGCCTGTTGCTGGTCACGGATCGGCAGCCACTCGACCCGGTCAACCTTGGCGATCTTGCCGCCCGCCAGACCCGAGGCCGGTTCCGAGCGTGGAACATAGGCCGCGAACTTGTCATAGACGATCTTGGTGCCGGGCTCCCAGGCTTCCTGATTGAACACAAATGGGCCTGACCCGATGAACTCCGAGATCTGCTCGGACGACGGTGTATTGGCGATGCGCTCGGGCATCATGAACGGCACGTTCGAGCTGGGCTTGGCCAACGCCAGCGTCACAAGACCGGTCTGCGAGTTGAGCCTGAAGGTAATGGTCTTGTCATCCGTCGCTTCCAGCGAGTCGACGAAACTCATCATCTTCTGGCCCATGGCGTCCTTGGAGCCCCAGCGCTTGATCGAGGCGACACAGTCCGCCGCCGTCACCGGCGCACCGTCATGCCACGACAGACCGTCGCGCAGGGTCATGGTGATGGTTAGCCCATCGTCGGATGTCGTGACTGTATCCACCATTTGCGGCTGGACGTTGCCGGATGCATCCAGCGCGAACAGCGTGTCATAGACCATATAGCCATGGTTGCGCGAGATGTAGGCAGTGGTCCAGATCGGGTCGAGAATCTTTAGGTCCGAATGCGGAACGACTTTCAGGGTGGTCTCGGCCTGGGCGAATGTTCCTGTGGCGCTCAACCCCAGGCCCATCACCATCGCGGCCACGGCACCCTTGATCAGGCCGCGTCGTGCGGTTTTGAACATTGTTTGCTCCCTATCGTTTTCACACGCAATTTTGATGCGCTGACTCGATCATTGAGGCGCCGCTTGTACGAGTCAAAGGATTTCGAAAAAAAGGCCACCGTCGGTTCAAATAGCAAACCGATACGCAATAAAAGTCCACCTTTTCAAAGGCAAACCTCCTGAGAACCCAGTAATCCGATTGGGACAGAGCCGGTTGGAAAGGAATCAGCGAAAGGGGTCTTCGACCTTGGGCCAGTATCCCCCATGACGCTTGGTATACGGGATGTTGGCATAGTCAGGCGTAATCGCGCCCGGCCCGGAGATATAGATCACCTCAGACGCAATCGGCGCAAAACCCGCATGGAAATGCTGCGAGGATTTCACCACCACGATCTTCATCTTTGACAGGTCGAGACCAAGATCGGTGAAGCCGATCGGATGAAAGGCCTGGGTGCGCTTGTCGCTCAGCACCATGTGTACGCCATTCGCTTCAAGCCAGACACCATTGCCCATCGGCATTCTGGTCTGACCCATCATCTGATGCATGTTTTCCTTGATGCCGCGCACGGTCACCGTCAGGTCGACCGGATCGCCGGACATCGGCCCGACCTTTCCCCCCAACCTGACCTGCATCGTCGCACCGACACCGGAATCCATGCACATCCGAACAACCACCGGATCCCAGAAGATGCCGATTGCCACATCCGTCAGTCCACGCGCCAGGACCTCTTGCAGAACAAAGGTGGAATCCGCCGGAGCGCCTCCGCCGGCATTGTCGGCAAAGTCCGCCACCACAACCGGAGTTTCCGCTGCCGCCTGCGCCTTGTCCAGCGCGCCGCCAATCGACGGCCAGTTCACCCGTACACCTTCACGCAAGGACCAGAGTTTTTCGCCGAAAGCACGCGCAATTGCTTGGGCCTTGCCCGCGTCGCCATCGGTTATCGCCAGCATCCGTGCGCCCACTCTTTCACAATCGCCCCAAGGGAACCCGTGCGACAGCGACAGAGACAAGACACCATCCTTGCCTTCGTTCGCCTGCATCTCGTCGACAAAGCCGCGCATCGGCGCGCGCGTGGTGTGAAACATCGTGATCATCCGGCAATCGTAGTCCCGCATCACCGGTTTGATCTTGCCTTCGGCCGTATCAGCCGCCAGCGCGAACAGCTCACGCGCCCGGTCGGGGCTGTCGGTATGCGGATACTCCTTGTAGCAGATGATCAGATCGGCCGCATCGAGCATGTCCTGGGTCAGGTGATTGTGAGGGTCGATTTCCAGCCCGATCACGACCCTGTCACCCAGAATCCCGCGTGAATGGGTCAACAGATCGCCCTCGCAATCGTCATAACCTTCGGCGATCATCGCACCATGCATCGAAAACAGCGCGATGTCTGGCGCCGCCTTGCGGAGGTCATCAAGGATTTCGTCCCGAAAATATTCATATGTCCCGCGTATGGTCGGCCCGGCAGGCTGGGCAAAGGCGGCAAGGCTTTCGATCACCTCCCACCCCCGGGCCTCTGCCATCTGGCGCCACTCATGCAGCGGCGCCGAGAACAGATTGGCCGGTTCCGAAGTGGCCTTATGGCTGACGAAACTGTCCTGAAAGGCAAGGGTTCCCGTCGGTATCGGAGAAAAGCTGTTGGTCTCTGTCGCAAGACCGGCAATGAATACCTTCATATTGTTCCCCTGTGCTCAAGATCCTCGCGTCACACAGCCAACCCGGCGTGTGAAGGTCTCTGCAATTCAGAACAAGATTTCATGGCTGCCGCAAGCTTCAACTATTTCGACAGTGCGGACTTTGTGTTGGCGACAGAATGCACTGGTGCGGAAAGAAAAGGGCTTAGCGGTTCATCGCTAAGCCCTTGAAATCTCTGGCGGACCGAGGAGGATTCGAACCCCCGACCCCTTGATTCGTAGTCAAGTACTCTATCCAACTGAGCTATCGGTCCGCGTGGTGAAGCGCTATCTAGACGTTACACTGGAGGCACGCAACCCGATTCTGCCGAATTCAGGTAAAAAGTTTCTTCGCCTTTGGGAGCCTTATTTCAAAGGTGGTTCCCTCTGGAGCACTGTCCGTCAACACCAATTCTCCGCCGTGACCACGCACCAATTCAGCTGAGATTGCCAAACCAAGACCCGAGCCACCTTTGCGCACTCCGCCCTGGAACGGCGTGAACAAGTTTTCACGTGCCTTGGGGGGAAGACCGGGGCCGGTATCGGAAATCTCGATTATCCAGTCCTGGTCTGTTTCATGTCCGCCGATGGTAACCTTCCCGGGCCGGTCCAGAACCTCCAGCGCCTGGCGCGCGTTCCGCACCAGGTTCATCACCACCCTGAAAAGCTGTTCTGGGTCGGCGCGCACCGTCATTCCTTCCGGCACATCGTTTGCGATCTCGATCCTGCCCTCGGCTAACGCCAGGCGTTCACTGGCAGAAACATCCTCGGTAATCGCGCGAACCCGGACCATGGTAAGTATCGGCGCCGGCTCTTCGGCCCGCCCAAAAGCCAGCGTACTTTCGCAGAGTGACACTGCGCGGGAGATCGAGTTCACCAGTTTGGGTGCCATACGCCGAACCAATGGATCTTCGCTCGCCTCGATCCGGTCGGTGAACAACTGGGCAGAGGTCAGGATGTTGCGCAGGTCATGGCTGACCTTGGCGACGGCGCCGCCGAGTTGTGCCAGGCGCTCGCGTTGTTTCAGGGCCTGTGTCAGCTGCAACTGCAGCATCTTCAGGGCTTCTTCGGCCTCGCGCAGTTCTGTCACGCCCGCGCTCGGCGTGATGATCCCGCGAATGTCTTCGGGGGCACGCGCGTACCGCTGCATGTAATCGACAACTCCTGTGATCGGCCGGACCAGCGTTGCCCGCACAGCCAGAAACAGGAAGAAGGCGGTGATGACAGAGATCACCAATGACAGGATCAGGATGCGTATGCCATAGTCGATCATCGCCATGCGCAACGGGGCACTGTCCATGGTCACTTCGATCAGTGACCCGGCCCCCTTGACCGGTTCGCCAATGACCCGGATCACCTCGTTTCCGGGAGAAAAGAACCGTTTGAGCGCATCCCGCATCAACGGAAATGGTGCTGCTTGCCGCAAGTCGTAGGTATGCCCGATCTGCGTGGGGATCGGAGAGCTGAGCATCAGTTGCCGAACCTCGTCCCGACGCAGCACGACGTTGTACACCCCTGCATTGGCCAACAACTCGGCCTCAAGTTCGGTTGCCAACATATCGTCCGCCAGCAAGGCGAGTGACGCGATCTGCGCCCGTTCCAGCCTGTTCTGTAGGAAGTCCTGGCGAAAACGGGCAATGGACGGCACGAAGATAAGCACTTCGGCCAGCATCACAAAGACCACGGTCAGGATCAAGAACCGACCTGAAAGCGAGTTCAGCATGATCTCCTTTTCCGGTCAGGGCAGCCAGCGCTGGACCAACCTAACCACTCGTTTAACCGTCTGGTTTTCGAACAGCCGTGGAGAGAAATAGGCTCCGGCGGCACGTTTGTTAACCTCCCCATATGTGGGGTAAGGTGAAACCATCGCAGCAATCTGGCTCATCTTGAGGTTATTGGCCAAGGCAAGCGACCACAAACCGACGTGCTCGCCCGCCTGATGGCCGACGATGGTGGCACCGATGGGGCGTCCCCTGGCTACCATGACCTTGATGAAACCTTCGGCCCTTCGCTCGGCAATTGCGCGATCGTTGTGGTGGTAATCAAAGCGCGCGATTTCGACACGGTCACCGTGCCGGTCACGGGCCTCGGCCTCGGTCAGGCCGACCTGCGCCAATTCCGGATCGGTATAGATGGATCGCGGAATGTGAACCAAGGTGGATTTCGACGGCAACCCGAACAGCGCCGACCGTATGACGATACCGGCGTGATAACCCGCCACATGGGTAAACTGCATCCCGCCAGCGACATCGCCAATGGCATAGACCCGTCTGTTGGTGGTGCGCAGCCCTGTATCGGTTCGGATACCGGAACCGGTGGTCTCGACGCCCGCGGCCTCGAGGTTCAGGCGATCAGTGTTGGCCTTGCGCCCGGCGGCAATCAGCAGATGGGTGCCGGCGAAAATCCGGCCCTCGGTACTGACGACCTCGATGGCCCCGCCATTGTCGCGAACCTGCGCCGCCATGGTTTGTTCGACAATCTCGACGCCTTCGCCCCGCAGTTGGTCCAGAATCAGCGCTGCCGCTTCGGGGTCTTCACGGGCCAGCGCCCGGTCGGCCTCGATCACGGTCACCGGGCACCCCAGCCGCACATGCGCCTGGGCCATTTCCAGGCCGATCGGCCCTGCGCCGATGATTAACAGGTGACCGGGCTTTTCACGCAAGTCGAACAGGGTTTCGTTGGTCAGGTACGGGACCTTGTCCAACCCGGGGATCGGCGGCACCAGCGGAGAGGATCCGGTGGCAAGCACGATGCGACGCGCGGTAATCACATGGTCACCTGCCTGAACCTGGGTTTTCGAGATGAATCGGCCATAGTCGCGGATCACCCTGACGCCTAAGCCCTCGAACCGTTCCTGACTGTCCACAGGTGCGATCCGGTCGATAACTTCGCGCACATGCCTCATGGCCGCGGCATAGTCCACCTGAGGCGACTGGTTTGCCACGCCAAAGACCGCCGCATGCGCCTGACCATGCGCTGCCTTGGCACTGGCGATCAGCGCCTTGGATGGCACACAGCCAAAGTTCAGACAATCGCCGCCCATTTCGTGGCCTTCCAGCAGAACCACGTCGGCGCCCATCTGGCTGGCCCCGGCCGCCACCGACAATCCACCGGAACCGGCGCCGATTACCAGGATGTCGGTTTTGATCCGTTGCATGGCTCAGGTTCCCTTGCGGCCGCGCCATGCCTTCAGGACGATCGGCAAAGCAGCGAGCAAACAAAGACCCAGGATCGGGCCGATTACAAACGGTTCTCTCAAAAGCGATAGATCGGGTGTTTCGCCCCGGTCGAACACTTCACCCAGCCCGACCCCGATCCAGGTGAAAACGATAGCGCCAGGAATAATGCCCAAGGCCGTGGTCAGCACGTAGTTCCGCAACTTGACCCCGACCAAGGCAGGAATCAGGTTGGCAGCAAAGAAGGGCACCGCCGGCACCAGTCGCAACAGGAAAAGAACGGGTATCTCGTTCTCGCGCAGCCCGTCCTTGAGCCGCTTGACCGTCCCTTCGGAAGCGTCGAGACGGGCGGACAGCGCCGCACCAAGGCCTGCGCGCGCGGCCAGAAAGATCAGCACTGCTCCGATAGTGGCCGAGACAACGTTCAGGGCGGTGCCAGCCACCAGGCCGAACAAGAACCCGCCTGTCATCGAGGTCAACGCAGCACCAGGGAGTGAGAAAGCCACGATCATCACGTAGACGCAGACGAAGATCGCCGCCAGCGCGGCAAAATGGGCATCCCGATAGGCAACCAATGCCTCGCGATTCGCAGCCAGAGTGTCGAAGGTCAGATAGTCACGCAGAAGGAACCCGCCGAGCAGAGCGACAAATAGAATGACAATCAGCGGCATCTGCCGCAAGCGCCGGATGGCAGATGCGTTTGCTGTATCACTCATTGCAGGGCGATCCGGATCCGAGTCGTTTTTCAGTGGCATTGTCCATCTAACATGCAGTTGCAGAGGGCCCGCAAACAGCCCCATCACGCCCGGTTGATCCAACAACGTGCAAAACGTGAGATTTTTGCCCGCTCGGGCGGATTCTGAAACCTTTGGACTGGCGTCGCACGGGAAATTGTTGCAAAAGCCCGCAAAACCCGACGCAGAGGGTTTGACTTGCCCCGGAACTCGCTTTAGAGGACGGGCTTCGAATAGACCCGGGAGGCGAATCCGCGCCGCACCCGACCGCAAGATTGGAGTACGGAGCGATGAAACGCACCTATCAGCCTTCGAACCTGGTTCGCAAACGCCGCCACGGTTTCCGCGCCCGCATGGCAACCAAGGGCGGCCGCAAGATCCTGAACGCACGCCGCGCCCGTGGCCGCAAGGAGCTGAGCGCGTAAGCGCATACAGCCCGTTCTGACGGACATGACACCGCCGGAGGCCCCCATGGATGGCTCTGCCAAACCGGGGGAATTGCCTCCGGCGGTGTCCGTTTGTGCACTTGCCCGAATGACAGTCCTGAGCAAGCGCAGCGATTTCCTGAAAGCCGCCCGCGCCAAAAGGCAACCAGCACCGTCGATGCTGGTGCAGGCCCGGCGCCGCGCGCCGGGCGAGGCGGAGGGCATTCGCGTCGGCTTCACCTGCTCCAAGAAAGTCGGAAACGCCGTCGCCCGCAATCGTGCCAAGCGGCGTTTGCGGGAGATTGCGCGCAGGGTGCTGCCTGAGATTGGACACGCTGGCTGGGACTATGTCCTGATTGGCAAGCCCGGCGACACCGCTGCGCGACCCTTTGCCATGCTGGAAAACGATCTGCGCAAGGCGCTGGTCAAACTGCATTCCCCCAAAGGCTGACACCATGCGTCGCAATGCCTGTTGGCGCCTCGGCACGCGCGCCATAAGTTGCAGATCATGACGCCTCTCGCCCATTTCCTTGCGCTGCCGGTCCGCGCCTATCGGCTGGTTTTCAGCCCCTGGGTCGGCTTCAACTGCCGGTATCAACCGACCTGTTCGGCCTATGCGCTGGAAGCGCTGGAAAAACACGGTGCGTTGCGCGGCACGTGGCTGGCCATGCGCAGGATCGGGCGCTGCCACCCGTTGGGCGGCGATGGGTACGACCCGGTTCCGGACGAACCACAGGACAAGTGACGGCCCGTCAGGCTTGACCGACTGCATACCCGGGCAGAGCATCGCAGCAACTGATCTGCCCGAGGTCGCCATGCGTTCCGCCCCCTTGTCCCATCTTGCCACCCACGAAGTCTCTAACCAGCCGGAGGTGCGCGGCGACATCGACCTCTGGACCAGCGATCCGGTATTGCGAGAAACCGCCGCCCTTGCCGGGGCGCAAACACAGACGCTTGCCGACTATGGCTGCACCATGGGCAGGTCCGAGATGCGCGAGGCCGGGCGCGAGGCCAACGCCAATCCACCTCGGCTGGAGCTGTTTGACCGGGGCGGCCGCCGGTTGGACGAGGTCCGCTTCCATCCTGACTATCACCGGCTGATGGAGGCCAGCCAGTCCGCCGGCTATGCCGCCATCGCGTGGGAGGGCCAGCCGGGCGGTCACGCCACGCATGCTGCAATGGTCTACCTCGCCAGCCAGGTAGAGCCCGGTCATTGCTGCCCGATGACGATGACTTATGCCGCGATCCCGGCTCTGTCCGCCGACAGTGCTATCGCGGCCGATTGGCGACCCAAGCTGATGGCACGCTGTTATGATCCGACAGTGACCCCGATCGGCGAAAAGCGCGCCGCGACGCTGGGCATGGCGATGACCGAGAAACAAAGTGGCTCAGACGTGCGGGCAAATTCCACCATTGCCCGGCGCGACCGCGACCATTGGCGGCTCAAGGGGCACAAATGGTTCTGCTCGGCGCCGATGTCGGACGGGTTTCTGACGCTGGCGCAGGCGCCGGGCGGGCTGACCTGTTTCCTGCTGCCGCGCTGGCTGGAGGGCGAGCGAAACGCGATCCACCTGATGCGCCTGAAGGACAAGCTGGGCAACAAGGCAAATGCCTCCTCCGAGGTCGAGTTCCACGATGCGCTGGCCTATCAGTTGGGCGGCGAGGGCGACGGGGTGCGTACCATCATCGAGATGGTCCATCATACGCGACTGGATACCGCGATGGCCCCCGCCGGGCTGATGCGCGCGGCGCTGGCCGAGGCGCATCACTGGGTCCAGCATCGTAGCACCTTTCAGCGTCGCCTGATCGACCAGCCGCTTATGCGGGCGGTGCTGGCCGATCTGGTGCTCGACTGGGAAGGATCCCTGACACTGGGCCTGCGGGTGGCGCAGGCCTTTGACAGCAACGACCCGGCCGACCGCGCCTTTGCCCGCATCGGCGTGGCGCTGGCAAAGTTCCTCGCCAACAAACGCTGCCCGGTGGTTGTGGTCGAAGCGATGGAGGTTTTGGGCGGCATGGGCTATGTCGAAGAGACCGGCCTGCCGCTCCTCTATCGTGAGGCGCCGCTGAACGGGATCTGGGAAGGGTCGGGCAACGTGATCTGCCTCGATATCCTGCGCAGCCTCGCGCGCGATCCGCTGGCAGCCGAAAAACTGAAGGCAGAATTGGTGGCCGCACGTGGCGCGGATGCGCGCTATGACGCCGCCCTGACCGAGCATGCCGCACGATGGCCCGCGCTTCCGCCCGAGGCAGAAGCGCGCTGGTACGCCGAGCGGACGGCACACATGCTGACCGCGTCGCTGCTGATCCGTAAAGGCCCGGCCGCCGTTGCCGACATGTACACCGCGACCCGGTTGGCTGGTGACAGCGGACGCATTCCCGGCGCTATCGCCGCCGGTGAGGTGGGCGGCGTTCTGGCCAGACTGGGCGGGACCTAGCCAAAGCGCAGGACACGAAACGGCGAAAGGTCCGTGTTCGCCTTGCGTCCTGTTGCGATATCGGCCACCAGCTCGCCGGTCTTGGGCGCCATCATCAGCCCATAATGGCTGTGCCCGAATGCGGCGATCAGGCCGGGAAAGCCCTCAATCTCTCCAATACAAGGCAGACTGTCGGGCAGGCTGGGCCGTTGACCTGACCAGGTAGTGTAATCCGTGCTGTTCAGATCGGGTGACAAGCGCTTGGCAAGTTCAACCAACCCTTTGAGCCTCTTTTCATTGACCGGCGCATCCAGACCGGCGAACTCTGCGGTTCCCGCCACCCGCAGCCCGTCCTCCATCGTGGAGGCCACGAACTTCATGTCGGCATCCATCACCGAGTGATTCAGCGTGATACCCGGGCGGGTAAAGCAGACATGATACCCACGCTCGGCTTCCAGCGGGATGCGAATGCCCAAAGGCCTGAGCAATTCGGCCGACCAGACCCCCATGGCCAGCACCAGTCTGGGAACGGTCATTTCACCCTGATCCGTGCCAACCGACCAACCCCCACCTTCCAATGGCAGAATGGCTTGCACGGTGGCACGCCGAATCTCGCCCCCCATACGCTGGAGTTTCTCGGCAAGGACCTTGCCCACGCGCCCCGGCGACAGCGCCCGCGCCTGACCCTTGATCAGGATCGCCGCGCGAAACTCGGGCGACAGGGCCGGTTCGAGCGCAAGCAAGTCGTCGGCGCTGATACGTTGCAGATCCGCACCGATTGCCTGGCGCAACTCGGCATCCAGTGTATCAAGCCGGGCGGCATCCGGGTCACGATAGGCATGCACGTAGTAGCTGTCGCGGATCAGGTCCTCGTGCCCTGTGCCGGCCAGATGACGGCGAAACAAGGCGATGCAATCCCGGTTCAGCAAATCCATCGCGGGCGAGATCTGTCTTACTTTCTGCTCGCGCCCTTGCCACAGAAAGCGCAACCCCCAGGGCGCAAGGCGCGGCAGATAAGAGGGCCTAACGGTTACGGGACCCAGCGGGTCCAGCAGCCAGCCCGGAACCTTTTTCCAGATCCCCGGCATGGACTGCGGCACCACCGACCAGGGCGAGATGATGCCCGCATTGCCAAAGGATGTCGCTTGCCCCGGCTCGTCCCGGTCGATCAGGGTGACCTTGATCCCCCGTTCGGTCAGCGCCAGCGCAGTGCAGATCCCGACGATCCCGGCGCCGAGGACGGTGACTTCCTCGACATCAGGCGACATGGGTCGCCCCCTTGCGCTGCACGATCTGGCTCAGCACCGCAGGGGCGGCGATCAGGGCGGCGATCAGATCCGCCTGGAGAGAGGGGGCGATGAAAACAATTCCGGCGATGGCCATCAACACCCGGAACAGAACCCCCATCGGCACCAACAAGTAGCCAACAACAGCAGAGGACAGGCAGATCACCCCCAGAATGCAGCTGGTCGCGGCATAGCTGAAGGTCCAGAGGTCAAACCCGGTCTGTGATACAAACAGCAGGACCGGCGCATAGACAAAGGCCATTGGCGCCACGACCTTGCCCAGGCCAAGCGTAAAGGCGGAAATCCCGGTCCGGAAAGGATTGGAATTCGCAATCGCCGCCGCCGCATAGGCCGAGGTACAGACCGGGGGCGTGATTTCAGCCACGACCCCATAGTACAGCACGAACATGTGGCTGGCGATGGGCGGCACCCCCAATTGCGCCAACGCCGGCTGTGCCACCGAAACCAGCATAATGTAGAGCGCCGTTGTCGGAATGCCCGCGCCCATCAGGATACAAGCGAGCGCGATGAAGATCAGGCTGAGGAACAGCGTGATCTGATCGACCGAGAACAGCTCATACCCTCCAAAGCTGAACAACCCGGCCAGATCCGCGCCCAGCGCCCCGGCGCCCTGCGTAACCATGAAACCGATCCGGAAGCCGACCCCGGTGGTGTTGATCACGCCGACAACCAGACCCACGGCCGCCGACGCCGCGCCAACCGCCAGCGCGTATTTCACACCGGTTTCAAAGGTCTCGGCCATCTGCGGCAGGCGAATTCGCTCTTGTGGATTGAACGCGCCCAGAACCGCACAAGCGATCAGCACCGCCGACATCGAAAGGTCGAAGCCCTGGTCGGAGTATTTCCAGATCACAAATGCGATGAACGCCGCCGGATAAATCAGGGTGACCGGTGCCTTGACCCGCGACATGCCGGTAACCAGTGCCAGCGAAATGCCGCAGAAGGCTGACATGTAAGGCGTGTAGCCAGAGAACAGCACAACAAGAAGCCCCACCAACGGCACCAGATTGGCCCAGCCGTCGCGCCAGACGGCCGCGAATTTCGGAAGCGCGTCTTTTGTCATGCCCTGCAAGTTCAGGCGCCGTGCCATCAGGTGAACGACACTGAACACGCCGACATAGTGCAGCAGCGCCGGAAAGATGGCGGCAATGACAATGGTCGTGTACGGAACCTCCAGAAACTCGGCCATGATAAAGGCCGCCGCCCCCATGATCGGCGGGGTGATCTGCCCCCCGGCCGAGGCTGCGGCCTCGACCCCGCCCGCGAAATGACCGGGATAGCCAAGACGTTTCATGTTTGGAATGGTCAGCGACCCGGTCGAAACGGTATTGGCCACCGACGATCCCGAGATGGTGCCAAAGAAGGCCGAGGACACGACAGATACCTTGGCAGGTCCGCCAGTGTAGCGACCGGCGAGGATGGTCGCATTGTCGATAAAGAGCTGCCCAAGTCCGGTGCGTTGCGCGATGACGCCAAACAGGACGAAGTGAAAGACAATGGTCGAGACCACCCAAAGCGTGACGCCGAAAATGCCCTCTTGCGGGAAATACATCGACGAAACAAAGGTCCGGAACTTGACACCGGGATGTTGCAGGATGCCGGGAAAGATGGGTCCGAATAGCGCATAGGCCATAAAGACACAGATGATGGCTGGCAGGACCCAGCCAAGCGTGCGTCGCGCAATGTCCAGAACCAGCACGACCAGGATGCAGCCGAACACCATGTCATACCCGTTCGGGTTGCCCATCCGGAACGTCTGCTCCTCGATGCCAAGCCAGGGCACACCATGCCAGGCCAATCCGAGGTAGAGGGCCGATGCAACCCCCAGCACCATCAGGAGCAGGTCCAGATACGGTACCCCGCCATAGTGCATCAGGCCGGTCTTCATATCATATGAGTTGCGGGTGCGAATTATCGGAAACAGCGCATAGGTCAGAATGAACAACCCCGACAGGTGCCAGCCCATGTGCCAGTAGTCGGTCGGCAATCCGAATCCCGCCGTCAAATAGTGATAGACGGCAAAGGTCAGGGCGACCCCCTTGAGAAACAGGGCGAAACCCGGCGACACGGGCCGTGTCGGCGCGCTTTCGTCGTATTTCTCCTCGATGGCCGCCAGCTCCTCGGCGGTCAACGTCCGGTCTTGGGCATCGTCTGTCTTTTGCACGCTCATTGTCTGTCACCTCGAACCGGTTGCGCGGTCAACGAATGAAGCCGGCATAGGAACCGCGCAGAACCGCGGAGTGGACCATGCTGGCCAGTGTGATGATATCGAAAACGGGGCGTTGCAGTTCACGTTGCAGCGCATGGGCATAAGGGGGCAGATCGGTGCATTCCAGAAGGACCGCCCCGATTTCCGGGTCTCTGGCCACCAATTGGCGACCTGCCACCAGAAGTTCGCTCTCGACCTTGTCCAGATCCATGTCATCGCGCACGCCCCGCAGGATAACGTCGGCGAATTCTGCGCTGTCTTCCATGCCCTGCACCACGACCGGAACGCCAGCCGCCCCGGCTCCGGCAAGATGCTTCTCGGTCAAGGCCGGAGCGGAGGCCGTCAGCACACCCACCGGGCGTTGCGTCATGGTATGGATCAGCGGCAACTGCACCAAGGACGAGACGAATACCGGAACTGATACGGCTTGTGCAATCTCGGCCTGGAACAGGGCCAGAAACCCGCAGGACCCGGTGATCGCCTTGACCCCGCTGCGCTCAAGACGCCGCGCCGCGTCAAGCAAGGGGTCCAGCATGTCGGGTGTCGGGGAATTCAACAGTTTCGAAACCGTCAGCCCCTGGATGATTTCATAGGTCAGCGTGAACGGCAGACTCGAGGGGTTCTTGATATGACCTGGCGGTTTCGGAAAGTAGGATTCAAGCGACAACACGCCGATCGAAACGCCACAAATGTTTATCCCGCCTTTGACAAGGTTCATATCGGGTCTCCCGGCTGTTCAGTGCGAATTTTTTGAAGGTAGTGTCGGGGACAACCGACTCGGGTTGCCCCCAGGGTCGGAAAACCAGCAACCGAAGGTTACTTCAGGGCGCCGATTTCCCGATAGAATTTCTCGGCACCTGCGTGCAGCGGAACCCCAAGCGAATCCATGCCATCCAGAGCACTGTCCAGTGTGATCAGCTTGCCCTTGGCGTGCCCGTTGTCCAGCAGCGTCCGGGTGTTGTCGTTCCACAACGCCTTGGTGATGCCATAGACCAGTTCCTCGTCGAGGTCCGACGATACGACAAGCAACGCGCTTACAGCCGGAGTGTGCACATCATAGTCGATCCCCTCATACACGCCCGCCGGAATCTTGGACGGAATGTATGCCGGGATGATCTCGTTGATCTTTGCCATGTCCTCGTCGGTGAAGGAATGCAGCTCCATCCCCTTGGTCGAAGCAAGCTGCACCATTGCCGCCACCGGCCAGCCAGCCGCATAGAAGTAAGCGTCAAGCTGCCCGTCGGCCAGGCGCTCCGCCGACTGGCTGTTGTTCAACTCTGCTTCGTCCATGTTGTCGCGGTTTACTCCCCAGACGTCGAGCATCTGCAAAACCGCGACCTGGGTACCCGAACCCGCCTGTGCGATACCGACACGCTTGTTCGCGAGGTCGCCCAAGTTTCCGATCTTTTGCCCCTTGGGAAGAACAAGGTGCAGATCTTCGGGGAAGAGGTTGGCGATGACGCGCAGTTTCTCGTGCTTCTTGCCCTCGAACTTACCCTCGCCCAGGTACATGTCCCGGGTCACGTCGGCAGCAGCCAGCCCGGCTTCGAGTTCGCCATTCTGCACTGCGGTGTTGTTATAGACCGATGCCGTGGTGGATTGGGCGATTGCGATCAGCCCCGGCACGCCACATTGACCGCCCTCCTCACAAGGGCGAGAGCCCGGAGGGGCCGAAATACCGTTGGCGATCGTGCCGCCAATCGGAAAATAAGTGCCCCCGGCGCTGCCCGTACCAATGCGGAAAAAGGTCGGGTTCTGTGCCGCCACCGCACCCGCGGTGACCAGCGTCGCCAGTGCTGCGCCTGTGAGATGTTTAAAAAGTCCCATGTTCATACTCCCTGTTTGAGCTGTTCCAGACGGGAAATGCCGGGTCGGGCACTTCTACGCTCACCTAAATTCTGTGTGGCAGTTGCATGATAAAAGCAAATTTGTAATTCTATGGTTTAGATAAGAAACTTTGATATGCAGCTATGAACCTTCAGCAACTGATCGTCTTTCGGGAAGTCATGGAAACAGGCTCGGTCAGCGCTGCGGCCAGAAACCTGAACCGTACGCAGCCGGCGATCAGTGCATCCCTGAAAACGCTGGAAGAGAACGTTGGAATGGAGTTGTTCCGCCGCGAAGGGCGGCGCTTGCTTCCCGTCCCCGAAGCACATTACCTTTTGTCAGAAGCCATTGAAATAATTGACAGGCTGCATACGGCCGAAGCCAATTTGGCAGGTATGCGGAATCGTGCCAGAGGCTCGCTGCGTATCGTCGCCATGCCCGGCCCGTCGGTTTTCCTGCTTCCGGATTTCGTCAGCCGTTTCAAAGCAGATGCCGGGGATCTCAACATAACGCTGTCCACCCGCAGTTCGCCGCAGATCATCAATCTGGTTGCCGCCCAAAGCTTCGATGTCGGTTTTTGCGACATCGGGTTCCTCGATACAACCGAAGACAACCCCCAAGTCGGCCTTTTCCAATCCGAAATCATAATGTGCAACTGCCTGTGCGCGCTGCCGCTGGATCATCCGCTGGCCGGACGCCCCGTGGTTCATGCCCGCGATCTTGACGGCGAGAAGATGGGCGCATTGGCCGCCAGCCATTCCACGCATCGCTCTACAAAAAAGGCATTCGAACAGGAAGGCGTGCAGTTCGATCTGAGTGTCGAGGCGCAATATTTTGTCCCGCTTCTGCATTTCGTCGAAGCAGGACAGATTTGCACGGTCCTCGATCCCCTGAGCGCGGAAACCTATCGCCGCATGAACCAGGGCAAAATGCGGGTCAGCTTTGCCCGCTTCGAACCCTCCGTGCCATTCGGCTATTCCATCGTGACGCCCAAGTATCACCCTCAATCCCTGATCACGCAGGAGTTCGTCTCGAAGTGGAGCGACTACGTGAATGGTGTGATCGCGGCCGAGAAGGTTCTGAAACAGTCCGCAACCTGACATGGCATCGAAACAGTGACTCCTCTTGAGTGGTTTTGCCAAAGCCTGTAAGGCCCGCACATGCTGGACGAGAATGACGACATTCACCCCCTGTTCGCAGGTGCGCCTTCGACAACGGAGTTCAAGAAGCTCCGCAAACGCATCGTGCGTCAGGCGCGCGAAGCGATCGAGCAATACGGTATGGTCGATCGGGGCGCCCGGTGGCTGGTCTGCCTGTCGGGGGGAAAGGACAGCTATACCCTGCTGGCGGTGCTTTACGAGCTGAAATGGCGTGGTCTGCTGCCTGTCGACTTGCTGGCGTGCAATCTCGATCAGGGTCAACCGGGGTTTCCCGCCACGGTTCTGCCCGAGTTTCTGGAGCGCATGGGTGTCCCGCATCGGATCGAGTACCAAGACACATATTCCGTCGTGATCGACAAGGTGCCCCAGGGCCGGACCTATTGCGCGCTCTGCTCGCGCCTGAGGCGTGGCAACCTGTATCGCATTGCCCGAGAAGAGGGATGCTCAGCCGTCGTTCTCGGACATCACCGCGACGACATTCTGGAAACCTTCTTCATGAACCTGTTCCATGGCGGTCGCCTAGCGACCATGCCGCCAAAGCTGGTAAACGAAGAAGGCGATCTGTTCGTCTATCGCCCCCTGGCGCATGTGGCCGAAGCCGATTGCGAGAAATTCGCAACCTCGATGAACTATCCGATCATTCCCTGCGACCTATGCGGAAGCCAGGACGGATTGCAGCGCCAGCAGGTCAAACAGATCCTCGACGGATGGGAAAGAAACCGGCCTGGCCGCAGACAGGTGATGTTCCGGGCCCTGATGAACGCGCGGCCTTCGCATCTGCTGGACCCGAAACTTTTCGACTTTCAGGGCCTGCAATTGAACCCCGGGCAGAATCAAGAAAATTTTGGCGAAGTTCCGCGGTTGCGTTAACGTCTGACTCAGACTGGTTGCCTAGGGTTTCACAAGGCGCACGTTGCGTCTTGCGAAAGGCCAAGTCATCACATGCAGACAAAGTCGCTCCTGACACGTATCCGAGACGAGATCATTCCGATCCTGACTGGGCCGCCGATCCTGGCCTTTCTGCCGGCCATAACCCTCGGCGCCTTTTGGCTGGGTGGTGAAATTGCCCTTTTGCTGACCTCACTGGGCTTATCGCTTCTCTTTGCCCTCGCTGGCGCATTGGGGAAATGGCCCGGTACAGGCCGACCTGACCGCAATATCGCTTCAGGCATCATAGAGCCCGGTGAATTTGAGGCGGCGATGCACAAGATCTTTGTGTCGGCGAGCGGTTCGGGACGAAAATCAGCTTGTTTCGTTTTGGAACTGGACGACTTTCAGGAATTTCTCCAGCAACACGGGCACGCCGATAGTGACCTGGTCATACGGCAGGTTGGTGAGCGAATCCTCTCTTCGGTCCGCGACAACGACGTTGTGTCGCAACTTGACAGGAACCGTTTCGCTGTCTGTCTTGCGGCAGTTCCTCAACTGGATCTGGAATTGTGCATACAGCTTGCCGGGCGCATGCAAACCGCGGTGGAAGACCCGATATCTCTGGGTGCGTCGACGGTTTATGTTTCCTGTTCGATCGGGTTTTGCCAGAACAACCGCGTGCCCACTCAAAGCGCAAATGCCTGGCTGGGCGCCACACAGGCGGCACTCTTCACTGCGAAGCAGGCCAGCCCGTCGGGAATTCGTGCCTACTCTCCCGAAATGGTCCAACCTGCCGACAATCAGGCGGATCTGAGAAACGAAGTCGAGATGGCGCTTGAAAAAGGCCATATCCAACCCTGGTATCAACCACAGATTTCAACGGATACCGGAAAGATCACCGGTTTCGAGGCGTTGGCGCGCTGGATTCATCCGGTGAGGGGGGTGCTGACCCCAAGTGTCTTTCTGCCCGTCATAGAACAGTCCGGATACATGGAGCGTCTTGGCCAGGTCATGCTTTTCAATGCGCTGACGGCACTCAAGGCATGGGACAGTGCCGGGGTCGATGTACCGCGAGTGGGTGTGAACTTTGCCTCGGATGAACTGCGCAATCCCGGTCTTGTCGAGCGCATTCGTTGGGAGCTCGACCGGTTCGATCTGACACCGGACCGGTTAGCCATTGAAATCCTTGAAACCGTCTTTTCCAACACCCCGGACGATGTGATTACCCGAAACATCGCCGGTCTGGGCAAGCTGGGATGCCGGATTGACCTGGACGATTTTGGAACCGGTCACGCCTCGATCGCATCGATCCGACGTTTTGATATCACACGTATCAAGATCGACCGGTCCTTTGTCAGAAGGGCAGATCGGGACCCCGAACAACAGAGGATGGTCGCGGCAATTCTGACAATGGCCGAGCGTCTTGAGCTGGAAACCCTGGCAGAAGGTGTGGAAACCGTGGGCGAGCATGCGGTCCTGGCGCAACTGGGCTGTGACCATGTGCAGGGGTTTGGAATTGGCAAGCCGATGCCGTTCGACCAGACGCTCGATTGGATTGCCCAGCACGAGGCAAAATTGCAGGACGCACCGCAGATTGGGCGGCAAACCGGCTGAACGGGCAGGAATGTTGCCGCACCCGTCGATTTGACTCTGTCGAAACGGGCGATTCCGCTTGACCTTTGTGCCATCACTCTGTTGAACCCTGCGTGGTCTTTCACTGCACAAGGTGGCTGTCCCCGATGGACGATCAGAACAAGAATCTCATCCTCGCAACAGCGCTCAGCTTTCTGGTGATCCTGGTCTGGTTCATCCTGTTCCCGCCTCCGGAACAGACCGAAGCGCCCGCGACAGAGATCACGGCCACCGACGGCACCGCCGTGCAGACCCCTGCCGCAGCCGCGCCCACGTCCGGCTCGGGAGAGGTTCCGGTCCTCGACACCAATGCCCCGACGGCAGTAGAGGCGCCTCGAGTTGCAATCGACACCCCGCGCTTAAAGGGCAGCGTGTCCCTGCTGGGCGGCCGCATCGACGAACTGTCGCTGAAGGACTACCGCGTCTCTCTCGACGCTGATGCCGAGATCGTCGAGATGCTGACCCCGGCCGGATCGGCCTCGGCCTATTACGCGCTTTATGGCTGGGCCCCCGGCACCGGCCTAAACGCCGCCGACGTGCCCGGGCCGCTGACCGAATGGTCGCTGGAATCCGGGGAGACGTTGAGCGCAGGCAGCCCGGTCACGCTGCGCTGGTCCAATGGCAGCGGCGTCACCTTCCGCCGCACCCTGGCGGTGGACGAGGATTACATGTTCACCGTCACCCAGTCGGTCGAGAACAGCTCCGGTGCCCCGATCGGTGCCGCGCCCTATGGCATTCTGGCCCGTCACGGCATCGGCGAGGATGCGGATCTGCCGGGGTTGAAGAACTTCTTTATCCTGCACGAGGGCGTTGTCGCGATGAACGACGGCACCCTGTCTGAGATCAAGTACAAAGATGTGCGCAAGTTTGACATCGACCCGAACGAAGGTGCGCAGGCCGAAGTATTCCAGAACAAGTCCGACGGCTGGATCGGGTTCACCGATCACTATTGGATGGCCACCCTAATCCCCGGCTCGGGCAGCGCCTTTAAGGCGGCGGCGAAATATGACGACCGGCGCAAGATCTATCAGGCCGAAACCGTCCTGCCCACGATGACAGTCGCTCCGGGTGAAACCGCGCAGGTCACCACACGCCTGTTTGCCGGGGCCAAGGAATGGGAGACCATCCGCGCCTATCAAAAGGATGGCGTCCAGAAATTCCTCGACAGCATCGACTGGGGTTGGTTCTTCTTCCTGACCAAGCCGATCTTCTGGCTGTTGCACCAGCTCAACGGGCTGATCGGCAACATGGGCTGGTCGATCATCGGCCTGACCCTGATCATCAAGGCGATCGTCTTCCCGCTGGCGCTGAAATCCTATGTCTCGATGGCAAAGATGAAGGAGCTGCAACCGCAGATGGAGGCCCTGAAAGAGGCGGCCGGTGATGACCGGCAAAAGCTCCAGCAGGGCATGATGGAGCTTTACAAGAAGGAAAAGGTGAACCCCGCTGCGGGCTGTCTGCCGATCCTCTTGCAGATCCCGATATTCTTCTCGCTCTACAAGGTGATCTTTGTCACGATCGAATTGCGTCAGGCGCCCTGGTTCGGACCGTTCCAGGACCTCAGCATGCCCGATCCCACCTCGATCATGAACCTCTTTGGCTTGTTGCCCTGGTCCGGCCCCGAGGTGGGTTCACTGGCTGCGACCATCCTGATCGGCATCCTGCCGCTGCTTCTGGGTATCTCGATGTGGCTGCAACAGAAACTGAACCCGGCGCCCACCGACCCGACACAGGCCATGATCTTTGCCTGGATGCCCTGGGTGTTCATGTTCATGCTGGGCAGTTTCGCAAGCGGCCTTGTGGTGTACTGGATCGCGAACAACACGATCACCTTTACCCAGCAGTACATCATCATGCGCAGCCACGGCTACAAACCGGACGTGTTCGGCAACATCCGGTCGGGTTTCTCTCGCGGCAAGAAGGCGAGCAAGAAATGACCGTAAAGGTCACCGGGCTCTGGCGGCATCCGATCAAGAGCCATGGACGCGAAGCGCTGGAAAGCGTCACCCTCAGCCCCGGGCAGACAATGCCCGGGGATCGCGTTTGGGCGGTCGCCCATGAAAAGTCGCGCGCCGATAACTCGGCCTGGGCCCCCTGTCAAAACTTTACGCTTGTCTCCAAGGTTCCTGCGCTGATGGCGATGAGCGCGCGCCTGCGGGGCGAGGACGTGACATTGAGCCACCCGGACCGGCCCGATCTGACCTTTGCCCCGGATCGGGAAGAGGCATTGTTCCTGGACTGGGTAAAGCCGCTGATGCCGGAAAACCGTGCGCAGTCGGCCCGCATCGTCCGTGTCCCCGGTCGCGGAATGACCGACAGCGATTTCCCGTCGGTCACACTCTGCAACATGGCCTCGCACCGGGCCGTGGAACAAAAGATGGGCCGCGACCTGTCACCTCTGCGCTGGCGCAGCAATATCTGGTTCGACGGCCTGCCGCTCTGGGAGGAGTTCGACTGGATCGGACGCGAAGTGCAAGTGGGCGAGGTCGTTTTTGCCGTGCGCGAACGAACGGAACGCTGCATGTCTGTCAACACCAACCCGGAAACCGGGCTTCGCGATGCCGAAACACTGGGCACGCTCGACATCTGGGGTCATCGCGACTTCAGCGTCCGGGCCGAGGTGATCCAGGGTGGAGATATCCGCATCGGGGACGAGGTACGCGCCCTATGACGACACTCCCCTTCCCCGTTGTGCCTGAACCAGACGAATTTTCGGCCGAGACCGGGCGCAAACTGTTTGCCGGGCAATCGGAATTTGTCAAAGGCGTGGTCGCCATGTCCGGCCTGCCGCCGGCCGACCGGATCGAGGTTTGCTTTGCCGGCCGTTCCAACGTGGGTAAATCCAGCCTGATCAACGCGCTGACTGGCACCAAAGGGCTGGCTCGCGCCTCGAACACGCCCGGCCGGACACAGGAAATCAACTACTTCACCCAAGGCCCGGATCTCTATCTCGTCGACCTGCCCGGTTATGGCTATGCCAATGCGCCGCTCAAGATCGTCGAGAAATGGCAAAAACTGTTGAAGCAATACCTCAGCGGCCGCCAGACCCTGCGTCGTGCCTTTGTGCTGATCGACGCGCGGCATGGCGTCAAGGCCGTCGATGACGAGATCATGAAGCTGCTCGACACCAGCGCCGTGACCTTTCAATGCGTGCTGACCAAGGCCGACAAGGTCAAGGCAGCCGAACGCGACAAGGTTCTGTCGCAAGTGCGAGCGGCCCTGTCCAAACACCCTGCTGCCTATCCCGAAATCGTTCTGACCTCGTCAGAAAAGGGCGATGGCATAGCGGCATTGCGCTCGATCATCGCCCATCTCGAATAGACGGCTTGCACCCAACTATACGTGCTGGGCACCGTTCACCTCTATCTCGGTACCCGAGATATAGGAACTTTCCGGGGAACACAGGAAATAGATCGCGGCGGCCACCTCGCTGGGCTGGCCCAGCCGTTGCATCGGCAGTTTTTCGACGATCTTGTCCGTGCCGGGGCTGAGGATCGAGGTTTCGACCTCACCGGGAGCGATCGCGTTCACCCGCACGCCGAGCGGCCCGAAATCATGGGCCATCTCGCGCGTCAGTGCCGCCAGCGCCGCCTTGGAAGTGGCATAGGCGGCCCCGGCAAAAGGGTGTACCCGCGATCCGGCAATAGAGGTCACATTAACCACCGAGCCTTTGGCCGCAGCCAGTTCATCCTTCAACGAACGGGCCAGCACCACGGGGGCAAAGAAGTTGACGTGGAACACGTGGCCCCAATCCGCCAGATCGGTGCTGAGCGTGCTCAGCCGCTCTCCATTTGGCCCTTTGGGTGAAATGCCAGCGTTGTTCACCAGCGCGTCCAACCGTCCGTTCAGCTTCTGCCGAATGGTTTCTGCGGCGGCGATGGTGGCTTGCGGGTCGCTCAGGTCGATCTCGACATGGTTTTGCTCGCCATTGCTCCAGGGGCAGCCCGGCGGAACCGGCTCGCGCGAGCAGGTGATCACCCGCCACCCTTCGGCCACGAAACGTCTTACGGTCGCGTGACCGATTCCCCGGCTGGCCCCGGTCAGGACAAGTGTTTTTTGCGCCATTTTCGGCCCTCGGATGCTGGTTCGGGCGGAGAGTAGCATAGCGCCGATCGGTGGCAATGCCCTTGGCAGATGCCATCAAAAGCCCTAACACGGAGCGCCAGAGGGAACCTTGCCATGAAGAAACGAGACATGAATCGCGATTGGATTGCCACAGCCGCCACGCTGAACGCCGCCCTGCCCTATCTGCAACGCTACGATAACGCGATCGTCGTTATCAAACTGGGTGGTCACGCCATGGGCAGCGACGAGGGTATGGAAAGCTTTGCCCGCGACGTGGTGCTCTTGCGCCAGGTGGGCGTCAACCCGGTCGTGGTGCATGGCGGCGGCCCGATGATCAACGCAATGCTGGACAAGCTCGATATCAAGTCGGAATTCGTCAACGGCAAACGGGTGACCGACGCCGCCACGGTCGAGGTCGTCGAGATGGTTTTGTCGGGCGTAGTCAACAAGCGTATCGTTCAGGCGATCAACCGACAGGGCGGAAAGGCTGTCGGTCTGTCCGGAAAGGATGCCGACCTGATGGTTTGCGACCAAACCGACGCCAGCCTTGGCTATGTCGGAACGCCGGCAGAGATGAATCCCGAGTTGCTGCGCAACCTCTTTGCCCATGACATCATTCCGGTCATCGCGCCGCTTGGCGCCGGGCGCAATGGCGAAACCTTCAACATCAACGGCGATACAGCCGCAGGCGCCATTGCCGGTGCTCTGAAGGCCGACCGGCTATTGCTGCTGACCGACGTTTCGGGCGTGAAGAATGCAGCAGGCGAGGTGCTGACCGAACTCAAGGCCGCCCAGATCCGCCAGATGGTCGCCGATGGAACGATCGCGGGCGGCATGATCCCCAAGACGGAAACAGCGCTTGATGCGCTGGACAAGGGCGTTCGTGCAGTTGTCATTCTGGACGGTCGAGTCGCCAATGCGGTGCTTTTGGAGCTCTATACCGAACACGGCGCTGGCTCGTTGATCCGGGCGGAATAACCGGGTTGTGACACGGGCAGGCTTGTCTTCCCCCTTCACATGCACAAATGTGAATTAATGGAAAACGAAAGCCTGATCCGATTGGCCGTATTTATCGGCCTCTTTGTCCTGTTCGCGATCTTCGAACGGCTCGCTCCGCGTCGCAGATCGCATCCGCGCCGTTCCCGGCGATGGGTGACGAACCTCTCCATATCGGTGCTGAACACCATAACACTGCGGGCCCTCGCCTTTGGGATGCCGTTGCTGGCGGTCGGGGCCGCGCTTGATGCGTCGGCAAAGGACTGGGGTCTGTTCAACCGCCTGGATTGGCCAGCCTGGGTCGAAGTGGTGCTTGCGGTGCTGGTTTTCGACTTCGCCATCTGGGCGCAGCATCTGATCACGCACAAGGTGCCGGTGCTGTGGCGCCTGCACCGGGTCCATCACGCCGACACCGACATCGACGTCAGCACCGCGATACGCTTCCACCCGGTCGAGATCGCTTTGTCCATGCTTCTCAAGATCGGGCTTGTCTATGGGCTTGGACCCTCGGCCTTTGCCATCGTCCTTTTCGAGATCTTGTTGAATGGAACCGCCCTGTTCAATCATTCGAACCTAAAGCTGCCTCTTGCGCTGGACGCTCTGCTGCGCAAGGTTTTGGTCACGCCCGACATGCACCGGGTGCATCATTCGGTGCTACGCGAGGAGCATGACAGCAACTATGGTTTTGCCTTGTCGATCTGGGACCGTTTGATGAGAACATATGTGGCACAGCCCGTGGTCGGGCACGATGACATGACAATCGGGCTGGGTTGGCAGGACGACCGGCCGTCTCGCCTGGGGTGGAGCTTGCTTCTGCCGTTCCGCCGCAGATGATCGAACGCATCGCCATCGAGGCCGCCGATTCCGCGCTCCTCGTGATGGGCGCGTTGCATCCGGCTGATGCAAACGCCACCATCATCTTGCTGGGCACTGGACCGGGGTTCTGGTCGATTTTCACAACTTCGCCAGAGTACCGCGATGGCGCAGCCGATCCGCTGGACAGATGGTCAAAACGGGTCATCGGGGCAATGGCCGCGTCTGTCGGCGCAACGGCGCAGTATCCGTCGGATGGGCCGCCTTACCCGCCGTTCATCGCCTGGGCGCTGGCATCTGGCCGTTTCCACACCAGCCCGGTCGGCATGATGGTGCATGACACCGTCGGCTTGCTGATCTCATTGCGAGGCGCGCTTGTCCTGCCCGAACGCCTGACTCTGCCACCGGTCGACTTTCCCAACCCCTGCCCGGAGTGCGACGCGCCTTGTACCCGCGCCTGTCCTGTCGGGGCATTGACAGTCGAACGCCCATATGACGTATCTGCCTGTCATGGATATCTGGACACCGCCGCTGGGTCTGATTGTATGGACCAGGGCTGTGCCGCCCGACTCGCCTGCCCGCTCAGCGCCGGTGCACATCGGGATCCTGCACAGTCCGCATTGCATATGAAGGCGTTTTTTCGCAGATGACCCTTACTCTGATCCTCACCCGGCATGCCAAGTCTTCGTGGGACAGCGATACACTGTCCGATCATGTCCGCCCGCTCAACAAACGTGGCCGAAGATCCGCCGTTGCCCTTGGTGAATGGTTGCGTACCAAAGCGCTGAGTCCGGATCAGGTGCTATCCTCGTCGGCCCTTCGCACGCGGGAAACCTGGGCCTGTATGGGGTTCGAGGAGCCCGAACCGACATACACCGATGCGCTCTACCATGCTGGCCCAGCCAAGATACTGGATACCTTGAAAAGCGCCACCGGGCGCACCGTTCTGCTGTTGGGGCATAACCCCGGGATCGCCGAGTTTGCAGGCAACATTGTGGAAGAAGCGCCTGCGCATGCGCGATTCTTCGACTATCCGACTGGTGCCACGACCGTGATCGAGTTCCCGGTTGACGCGTGGCGGGATATCCGATGGCACAGCGGCGAAGTTCTGGCCTTCGTGGTTCCACGCGAACTGACCGAATAGAAAAGGGCGGGGAAATCCCCGCCCTTGCCCGTTTCCATGGATGTCTCAGTGACCCAGGATCTGGCTGAGGAACAGCTTGGTCCGCTCGCTTTGCGGGTTGTTGAAGAACTCTTCCGGCTCGTTCTGTTCCACGATCTGCCCCGCGTCCATAAAGATGACGCGGTTGGCAACCTGGCGGGCAAAGCCCATCTCGTGCGTGACGCAGAGCATGGTCATGCCTTCCTCGGCCAGCTCGATCATGGTGTCGAGCACTTCCTTGATCATCTCGGGGTCAAGCGCCGAGGTCGGTTCATCAAACAGCATGATCCGCGGCCGCATGCACAGCGAGCGGGCAATCGCCACACGCTGCTGCTGACCACCCGAAAGCTGACCCGGATACTTCAGGGCCTGTTCCGGGATCTTGACCTTCTCCAGGAAATGCATCGCGGTTTCCTCGGCCTCTTTCCGGGGCGTCTTGCGCACCCAGATCGGCGCCAGCGTGCAGTTCTCCAGAATGGTCAGATGCGGGAACAGGTTGAAGTGCTGGAACACCATCCCGACCTCGGACCGGATCTTGTCGATGTTCTTGAGGTCGTTCGACAACTCGGTCCCGTCCACCACGATCTTGCCCTGCTGGTGTTCCTCCAGCGCGTTCAGACAGCGGATCAGGGTGGATTTTCCCGAGCCCGAAGGCCCGGCAATGACGATCCTTTCGCCTTGATTGACCGTCAGGTTGATATCGCGCAGCACGTGGAAGGCCCCGTACCACTTGTTCATATTGGTGATTTCGATGGCGATCTCGTCGCTCACCTGCATTTTGGAACGGTCGATTTCACGATCGATAGCGAGTTCAGACATTGGGCCCTCCTTAACGATGGCCAGTGTGGAGCTTGCGCTCCAGATACATGGAATAGCGGGACATGCCGAAGCAGAAGACAAAGAACATCAAGGCGATGAAGCCGTAGAGTTCCCAGACGACGCCATTCCAGTTGGCGTCCGCACGAATGGCGTTCGACAGGCCCAGCGGATCGAGAAGCCCGATGATCGAGACCAGCGTGGTGTCCTTGAACACCCCGATAAAGGTCGAAACGATACCCGGGATCGAAATCTTGAGCGCTTGTGGCATGATAACCAGACGCTGCGCCTGCCAGTAGTTGAGGCCGAGCGAATCCGCCCCCTCGTACTGGCCACGCGGCAGCGCAGCGAGGCCTCCGCGGATCACCTCGGCCATATAGGCCGCGGCAAACAGCGTTACCATGATCAGCACCCGCAGGATGATGTCGAAATTCGTGCCGGGCGGCATGAAGATGTTCAGCAGGGTTGAGGCCACGAACAGCAGTGTGATCAACGGCACGCCCCGGATGAACTCGATAAAGCCCACGCAGATGTATTTGACGATCATCAGGTCCGACTGACGCCCCAGCGCCAGCACGATGCCCAGCGGCAGCGAACAGGCGATGGCGACGACCCCGATGGTGATCGACAGCATGAAGCCACCGAACTTGCGGCTTTCGACCGCTTCGATGCCGATCGGCAGGATCGAATCCAGCGCGCCGACAAAATAGCCGGACAGAACGAACCACCAGGCCAGCGCCGCCACTGCGCCCAGAACGATGCCGATCAGGCTGCTCATCGTCTTGCTGACAGCCGAGTAAACCACCCAGCCCAGCACAAAGCCCGCCAGCGCCGCGATCGGGCTCCAGATGGTGCCGCCCCACAGAAGCCAGGGGAAGATGAACGGATAGAGACCCGAAAAGATCAGCATCTTCGATGGTACGCTGTCGGAAAACAGAACCGGGGCCAGGGCCACGGCCAGCAGGACAAAGGCCAGAATGGGCCGCCAGTACAGCTCGGACGGGTAGAACCCGAACAAGAGCTGGATCCAGCGCTCGCGAATAACGCCCCAACAGGCACCCGATGTGCCGTGTTCACCCACCGAGCCGGCGGCGGTCAGGATCTCGCGGCAGTTGTTCAGCGAGGCCCCGTTCCATGTGGGCGAGAACACCCAAGGTAAAACGGCCGCAAGGATCGCGTAGATCGCATAAAGAGAGGCCAGCGTCAGAATGCTGTTGAACCAGTTCGAGAACAGGTTGGCGCGTGCCCAGCCCAGCGCGCCGACGGTCGAGGCCGGCGGTTCGCGTTCGGGGAGCATTTCGGTACGGACAAATCCGATGTCAGACATCTCAACGCTCCTTCAGTTTGACGGATTCATTGTACCAGTTCATCACCGCCGAAATGGACAGCGAGATGGTCAGGTACACCAGCATCAAGAGCAGGATCGTCTCCAGCTCGCGCCCGGTCTGGTTCATGGTGATACCGCCCAGCGTGCCGGTGATATCCATGTAACCCACGGCGATCGCCAGAGACGAGTTCTTGGTGAGGTTGAGATAGTTCGAGATCAGCGGCGGAATGATCACCCGCAGCGCTTGCGGCAGGATCACCAGCGACATGATCTTGTTCGAGCGCAGGCCCAGCGCGGATGCCGCCTCGGTCTGGCCCTTGGAGATAGCCATGATACCCGCGCGAACGATTTCAGCGATGAAGGCGGCGGTATAAAGCGAAAGCGCCAGCCAGAGCGCGATCAGCGAGTTCCGCAGATGGGTACCACCCTGGAAGTTGAAGCCCTTGAGCTCGGGATAGCCAAGATGGAAGCCCAGCAGAACCAGCACCAGCCCGGTCGGAAGCACGACCACCGCCAGACGCTGCCACCAGGTTACAGGCCGGTCGCCGGTCTGTTCCTGAATACGATCGGCGCGCTTGCGCAGGAAGTTCGACACCCACAGACCGGCCCCAAGAACCACGAGGATGGCCAATAGATCAAGGCTGATGTCAAAGCGCAGGCCGCTTTCGCCGAACACGTGAATGTTTCCAAGACTGTTCGAGAACAGCGGTTCGGGAATGTAGACACCACGGTTGGTCACGGCCACGCTGTCGCCCAGCATCATGCTGGCGGTTGCGTTGTCGCCCCGGAACGCCTTGGGCGCCGGCAGCGTTTCGATGAGGATCGCCATGATGAACACGATCCACAGCAGCACCGGAACGTTGCGGAACCCTTCGACGTAGATGGTCATCAGGCGGGCGACGATCCAGTTGTTGGACAGGCGCAGGACCCCAATGATGACGCCCAGAACGGTCGCCGTGATACACCCAAGCACCGCAACGACAAGCGTATTGAGCAGGCCGATCAGTGCGGCCCTCAAATGTGTATCCCGAGAACTGTAATCCAGCAGCCGCTGGTTGATATCGTAGCTCGCCGGTTCCGAGAAGAACCCGAAATCGATTGGTTTGCCCAAAGCCGCAAGGTTTTGGGCCGTGTTGCTGATCAGCCAGGCGGCCAGCAACATGAAACCTATCATCGCGATGACTTGGATGGTGGCCGACCGATACCGCGTATCGTAGAGGAGCATGGACAGCCGGAACTGCTCCTTTGGCGGGTCAGTGAGAGTCGTCATGACCTATTTTTATCCCCGTGACATCCTGGCCAATCTCTCTCCGGCAGGGTTTGCCCCACTCTTACCGGCCAGGTACTTAGTTATGGATGCAAAAAGGGCGCGGGTTTCCCCACGCCCTCCTGCGGGTTTTCTTACCGGAACGGCGGCGAGTACAGCAGACCACCTTCGGTCCACTGGGCGTTCAGGCCACGTGCCAGACCGATCGGGGTGCTTTCACCGATGTTCTGGGCAAAGACCTCACCATAGTTGCCGCCAACCTTGATGGCGCGCATGGCCCACTGGTTGTCCAGGCCCAGCATCTCGCCCAGGGTGCCTTCGGTGCCCAGGATACGGTTGATTTCCGGGTTGTTGGTACCGGCCGACATCTCGTCGATGTTTGCCGACGTGATGCCATACTCTTCGGCCGAGATCAGCGCGTTCAGGGTCCAGCGGACAACGTCCGCCCACTCGTTGTCGCCGTGACGGACCAGCGGGCCTAGCGGCTCTTTCGATATGATTTCAGGCAGCAGGACGTGGTCGCCGGGGGCTTCGAACGTGGCGCGGGTTGCGGCCAGGCCCGATGCGTCGGTGGTGTACACGTCACATGCGCCCGCCAGATACTGCTGCTGCGCTTCGGCGTTGGTTTCGATCGGAACCGGCTCGTAGCTGATGTTGTTGGCGCGGAAGAAGTCCGCGAGGTTCAGCTCGGTGGTGGTACCGGTCTGGATGCAGACGGTTGCACCGTCCAGTTCCTTGGCCGAGCTAACGCCCAACGCTTTCGGAACCATGAAGCCCTGGCCGTCGTAGTAGTTCACGCCCACGAACTCAAACTTCAGATCCACGTCGCGGCTGAAGGTCCAGGTGGTGTTACGCGCCAGCATGTCGACTTCGCCGGATGCCAGGGCAGTGAACCGGGTCTTGCCCGTGGTCGGAACGAATTCGACCGCATTACCGTCGCCCAGAACTGCCGCTGCAACGGCACGGCACAGGGCCACGTCAAAACCTTTCCATTCCCCATTCGAATCCGGCGCAGCAAAGCCGACCAGACCGGTGGTCACACCACAGTTCAGCTTGCCGCGAGCCTTGACGTCATCAATTGTGCCCGCTGCCGCAGCACCTGCGGCCAATCCGGCGACAGTGAGAGCGCCCAAAAGTACGGATTTCTTCATTTTTACCTCTTCCTGATTTTCCCCCCCTTTTGCGGGGCGGTTCGACCGCCACTCTTCGGCGGCGGGGCGGATATCAAAGGGTATTACCCCTCTAATGGGCGCAAGTTTGGGCGCAATCGTGAACAAAGGTCAAGGCTTTGGTTCAGGTTTTGACTGCCCGATCAATGCCGTTTTCGTCAGTTTGACGAAATTGGTCTCATGATGAGAGATCAAAAAACCGTTTTGCGTGCAAAAAGGCTTGTCGCTTTAATTCGGCAAGTGCCTGTGCTTCTTCGTCGGGCCCCCATTGTTCCTCTTGCCAAAGCTCGTCGAGACGAGAAATGCGCCAGATTTCATCCGGATCGCGCCAATCCAGCGCAGCCGCGAAACCGAGGACAAGCGAGCCGCTCAAACTGACGAGGTCATGAAACGCGGCAAGCTGAAAATCGGACAGGCAATGCACCTGCGCCGACAGTTGAGTTTGTACGGATTCCGGCTGCGGCTGATGCATCAAACCACTCACCGTAATCAGCCGGACACCAAATGTAACACAGGCCCAGTCCAGCGCCGGATCCCAGATTTGTGATTGCCGGGCGACCAATTCGGCTGGATGGACCGCGCGATAGCACAGCAAATCCGAATCGCCATAGGCCGCCAACAGGTCTGCTACCTCGGCATGCTGAACGCGAACCTTGTCGATCGCGGCATTGGCCGACCGGGTAAATGGCATCGTGCGCGGGTCGACCTCTTTCTCCTGCGCATCCCACTCTGCGGCGACCGCCTCGGCCATCGGGCGCGTTGGCAGGGTCAGCAGGGTCTTGGCCGGGGTTCTTACCGGCCGCCCATCGAGTTCGACAGCAAAGCTTCCGTCGCGCTCTGCCACGGTCGCCAGTTTCCAGAAGCGTTTCGGTTTCCAGTCGCTCATCGGTTCATGTCCAGATTTCGTTCAGCAATTTCGGCAGGTCGTCAAAGGCCGCGATGACATGTTGCGCGCGCGTCAGCGATTGCGGTGGGTGATACCCCCAGCTTACCCCGATGCCCGGAACACCGGCCGCCGCGGCCATATCCATGTCGAAACTCGTATCGCCGATCATCACCGTGTCGCATGCGCGCACGCCTGTTTCCGCCCGCGCGGCGTCGATCATCGACGGGTGCGGCTTTGACGGGTGATGGTCCGCCACCTGCCGGGTGACAAAGTACTTCTCCAACCCATGCGCTTCGATCAACCCGTCAAGGCCTCGCTTGGATTTACCCGTCGCCACACCCAGTAGGAAATGCGGCACTGCGTGCAAGGCATCCAGCAACTCGCGAGCACCGGGAAATAGCGGCGAGTGCGCGGCCCCCAGCGCCAACCGGGTCTGGTGATAGGAATGCTTGTAAGCTTCGACCAACCTGTTTTGAGTGCCGGACTCCTGTTCCGGCGCCAGACAGGCCATCGCCTGAGGCAGCGAAAGCCCGACGATCGACAGGATCGCCGGGCGCGCGGGCGCCGGCAGGCCCAGCGCGTCAAAGGCGGACGTCATCGAACTGACGATGGCAGCCTGGCTATCGACCAGAGTACCATCCACGTCGAACAGGATCAGACGCAGTTGGTCGCTCACATCAACTCCGCAAAGGGATCGTCCGCGGCCAGGTCCTCGGTCCAGCCGAAGGTTTCCCAGCTTTGTTGCATATGCTCCGGCAGCGGCGCGGTATAGGTGACAACCTTGCGCGTGCCCGGATGTTCGAACGACAGGCTGCGGGCATGCAGATGCAGTTTCTTGCTGATGATGCCGCCCAGTTGTGCGCCCCACCCATCGCCCATGTTTTCCTGCCCCGATCCACCGTATTTGCCATCCCCGATGATCGGATGACCGATGCCGGCCATATGCGCCCGCAATTGGTGGGTGCGGCCAGTCACCGGCTCCATCGCCACCCAGGACGCGCGCCCGGCGACGCGGTACAGAGTGGCATAATAAGTATGCGCCCGTTTCGCCCCGGGGGTGCTGTCAACGTCGTTCAGATGAACGACATTCATCTTCTCGCCCTCGCCCCGCGCGCCGTGGCCGGGCGCCTTGACAAGGCCGGTCTTGATCTCGCCCAGATAGGGCGTCGGCACACCGGCGACCAGCGCCCAATAAATCTTGCGCGTGTTGCGGTGGCGAAACGCAGCGGTCAGCCGCGTCGCGGCCTCGCGCGTGCGGGCCAGCACCAGCACACCCGAGGTGTCCTTGTCCAACCTGTGCACCAGACGCGGGTTCTCGTCATTGCCAAAGCGCAACGCCTCGCTCAACCCGTCGACATGGCGGCTCTGGCCGCTGCCGCCCTGCACCGCCAGACCGGCGGGCTTGTTCAGCACGATCACATGGTCGTCGCGATGAATGACACAGGCCTGGATCATCCGCGCATCCGCGTCCGAGACCCGTGGCTTGTGCGCCGGCGGCTTTTCCCCTTCAGCCGGCAGCGGCGGCACCCGCACCTGCTGACCCTCTTCCAGGCGGGTCGCCGGTTTTGCCCGCGCGCCTTCGACCCGCAACTCGCCCTTGCGGCACATCTTCTCGATGCGGCCCTGCCCGACATGCGGAAAACGGCGGCGCAACCAGCGGTCCAACCGCTGGTCGCCCTCGCCCGCCTCGACGGTGATGATCTGTACGCCGCTCATGCAAGCATCCTCCGCGCATCCCGGCCGGTACACCGGACTACGCTTACATTTTGATCGAAAGAAAACATCGCCGTCTGTCGCCCGCACACCATCGAGAGTCAAGGGACCAAGGGCAGCCTGCGGGCGCGGGAGGGCGGGTGGGGCGCCCGCAGGCTGCCCGCCTATCCGTTCCGTTGCTCCCGCAGCCGGGCAAAATAGTCCAACCGCTTCTTCAACTCCCGCTCGAACCCCCGCTCGACTGGCTGATAGAGCGCTGGCCGCTCCATCCCGTCGGGAAAGTAGTTCTGTCCGGAAAACCCATCCTCGGCGTCATGGTCATAGGCATAGCCCGCGCCATACCCCTGATCCTTCATCAGCCCGGTGGGCGCGTTCAGGATATGTTTGGGCGGCGGCGCCGAGCCCGATTGCTTGGCCAGCCGCATCGCCGCCTTGTAACCCACATAAGCCCCGTTCGATTTCGGGGCCAATGCCAGATAGACAATCGCCTGCGCCAGCGCCAGCTCGCCCTCGGGGCTGCCCAGCCGCTCGTAGATTTCCCAGGCATGCAGGCAGACCGACTGGGCCTGTGGATCGGCCAGCCCGATATCCTCGACCGCCATCCGGGTGATCCGGCGGGCCAGGTAACGCGGGTCCTCGCCCCCCGTCAGCATCCGCGCCAGCCAATAGAGCGCCGCGTCCGGGTCCGAGCCGCGCACCGATTTGTGCAACGCCGAGATCAGGTTGTAATGCTCATCCCCGCTCTTGTCGTATTTGGTGGCCCGCCGCATCAGCCGGGCCGCCAAAGCTTCGCGGTCGAGCGGCGCCGCCACTTTCCACGCCGCCACCTGTTCGATCAGATTGAGCAGCGCGCGCCCGTCGCCATCGGCCATTTCCTGAAGCGCCAGCCGCGCCTCGGGTGTCAGTGGCAATTCGCGGCCCAACTCGCGCTCGGCCCGTGCGGTCAGATGCTCCAGATCCTGGGCGCTCAGCCTCTCCAGCACCAGCACCTGCGCCCGGCTCAAGAGCGCGGCGTTCAACTCGAACGACGGGTTCTCGGTCGTGGCCCCCACCAGCAGGATGGTGCCATCCTCCATATGCGGCAGGAACCCGTCCTGCTGCGCCTTGTTGAAGCGGTGTATCTCGTCGACGAACAGCAATGTGCCCTGCCCGTTGCCCCGCCGGATACGTGCCGCCTCGAACACTTTCTTCAGGTCCGGCACCCCGGTAAAAATGGCGCTGATCTGCACGAAATGTAGGTCAGTCTCTTGCGCCAGCAGGCGGGCGATGGTGGTCTTGCCCACCCCGGGCGGCCCCCAGAATACAAGGCTCGACAGAGAACCCGAGGCCAGCATCACGCCCAATGGCGCCTCAGGGCCCAGCACCTGTTGTTGCCCGATCACCTCGGCCAAGCTCTGCGGCCTCAACCTGTCCGCCAGCGGGCGCGGCGGCTCTCGTTCCGGCCTGGCGGCCCCGGTATCGAACAGGTCGGCCATGGGTCAGAGCCGGAACCGCAGCGACACCCACTGACCCCGGCGCTGCAAGTCGATCCGTACCCAGCGCCCGGTCTCGGTCAGCGCCCGCTCGACATCGGCGGTGCTCTCGATCTCTTCGCCGTTGATCGCTCCCAGAACATCACCTGGCTGTACGCCCGCCCGCGCGCCATAGGGGCCGGGATCCAGAACCACGACACCGCTTGCCGACAGGGGCAGGCCAAGCCGCGCGATCACCGCCGGGTTCAAACGGGCCACGGTCAGACCGGGCAGGATGGTGCGCTCGCCCAAAACGGTTTCCTGCGCCGGGGGATCATCCGGCGCCTCGGTCAGGACGACCTGTAACTCGCTCCGCTCGCCCTGCCGAAATCGCGTCATCTTGGCCGTACCGCCGATACCCGCGACGGACATGCGGAACTTCATCTCCGAGGGTGAGTTGACAAGCTGCCCGTCCACCTCGGTGACCACGTCCCCAACTGCGAACCCGGCCTTTGCCAGTGGGCTTTCCGGGTGCAGGTCGGAAATGACCACGCCCTCGGGTATCGTTAGGCCCAGCGACTCGGCGATATCGGCGGTCATCGGCTGGCCCGCCATACCGGCCCAGGGGCGGTTGAAACTGGTGTTGCCGTGCCGGGCCTGACGCAGGAATTCGGCCACCAGATTGGCGGGGATGGCAAAGCCGATCCCGTTCGACCCACCGGAACGGCTGAGGATCGAGGTATTGATACCAATCAGGTCGCCGTTGACGTCGATCAGTGCACCGCCAGAGTTGCCGGGGTTGATCGGCGCATCGGTCTGGATGAAGTACCCCCGCGCATTTCCCGTGGCGGTCCCGGACCGGGCAAGGCCCGAAACGATGCCGCTGCTCACCGTCTGACCCACGCCGAACGGGTTGCCGATGGCCAGAACCAACTCTCCAACCTCGATACGGTCGCTGTCGCGCAAGGCCAGGTTTGGCAGGTCGCGCGCATTGTCCAGCCGCAGGATGGCGATATCGCTTTCCTCATCGCCCAGAACGACCTGCGCGGTAAACTCACGCCGATCCGTGGTGACGACCCGAATTTCCGATGCCATGCCGACCACATGGTAGTTTGACACGACATAGCCATCATCCGACAGGATCACGCCCGAGCCGAGCGAGTTCTGCACCCGGGGCTGCGGCGATCCGAATCCCCGGAAAAAATCCTGAAAAAACGGATCATTGAACATTGGGCTGCTGTGCCCCGCCGTGATGATCTTGGCATATATGTTGACTACTGCTGGTGCCGCCTTTTTCACCACCGGGGCAAAGCCGAGACCGATTTCCGACTGTGAGGACGGCACGCGGATTTCGGCGACCGCGGGAAAGGAAAGCAAGGTAGACAGGGCGATCAGGGTTGCGCGGATCATGGGAACTCCGATTTCGGCTGCCAAACGGATATGCGGGGTCGATCCGACAAATGCAAGTCGCGCGGTCAGTTCCTCCGGCGCAGAAACTTGAGCCCGGACCAGTCGCTGTCGACAGCGCAAACCTTTACGTCGACCCAGCCCAGCGGCAGAACTTCGGCGCGCAGCAGGTCTTCGGTCACGCCCGTATGGAGCGGAGAGGTTTTCTTGGCCCAGGACAGCCAGAGCATGCCACCGGGGGCCAGCCGGGATATCTGTTGCGCCGCTTTGGTTGCCACCGCTTCGCGGCTGTGGAGGAACAGGTGCACCGCATTTGCGACAGTGGCCGCAGTGTCGAACTGTACGCCATCGGCCCCGGTCATCAGGTCCTTGTATTGGGCTGGCGGATTGACGGGGCACACGATCCAGCCGGGTTTGAACCCCAGTTTTTGCCAGAGCGGTTTGCCTGAGTATCCAGCGGTGATCGGCTTCGACATGAGCGAAACCTAACCGGCGGACAGCCCGCAAGGCAACATCCAATGCCTTGCAAAACAAAGAAAAACCCCGCCCGAAAGTTCGGACGGGGTTGCATCGGGACGGGTCCCAGAATGCTTACTCTTCGGCAGCCAATTCTTCTTCTTCTGCGCGGGCCTTGTCGGCGGCACCCTTGGCGTCGACGTCGCGGTCGACCAGTTCGATGATCGCCATCGGCGCCATGTCACCATAACGGAAGCCGGCCTTCAGGATACGGACATAGCCGCCCTGACGGTCCTTGTAACGTTCTGCAAGTACGTCGAAAAGTTTCGCGACGTCCTTGTCTTCCTTCAGCTGAGCTGCGGCCTGACGACGGGCGTGCAGGTCACCGCGCTTGCCCAGCGTGATCAGCTTTTCAACGATCGGACGCAGTTCCTTGGCCTTGGGCAGGGTGGTCTTGATCTGTTCGTGCTCGATCAGCGAGCCGGCCATGTTGGAAAACAGGGCCTTGCGGTGTTCGTGGGTGCGGTTCAGGCGGCGGTAGCCACGTGCGTGACGCATGATTTCAATCCTTGTGTCGTGTTTTGCTTTGTCCGGCGACCCTACGTGTGGGCCACTCTCCTTGGGGCGGAATTGCCCATCGTATTGACCGTTTCGTACTGGCCCCGGAACCCCGATTGACCGTTTTGTACAAAACCCGTGGCGGCGAAATCAGCCCGCCGCCACGCCCGAAGACCGCTTAGAACGCGTCTTCGAATTTCTTGGCGAGATCCTCGATGTTGTCGGGCGGCCAGTCTTCGACATCCATGCCGAGGTGCAGGCCCATGCCCGAGAGCACTTCCTTGATCTCGTTGAGCGACTTGCGGCCGAAGTTCGGAGTGCGGAGCATCTCGGCTTCGGTCTTCTGGATCAGGTCGCCGATATAGACGATGTTGTCGTTCTTGAGGCAGTTAGCCGAACGCACCGACAATTCCAGCTCGTCCACCTTCTTGAGCAGCAGCGGGTTGAATTCCAGTCCGTCGTCCTCGTCCTGGCGGCCAGCCGATTCCGGTTCGTCGAAGTTGACGAAGATCGACAGCTGATCCTGAAGGATCCGCGCGGCAAAGGCCACGGCATCGTCCGGAGTGATCGAACCGTCGGTTTCAATCTTCATGGTCAGCTTGTCGTAATCCAGCACCTGGCCCTCGCGGGTGGGCTGCACGTCATAGGCGACCTTTTTGACCGGCGAATAGATCGCGTCGATCGGGATCAGGCCGATGGGTGCGTCTTCGGGGCGGTTCTTGTCGGCCGAGACATAGCCCTTGCCGTTGTTCACGGTCAGTTCCATGAACAGGTCGGCACCATCGTCCAGGTGACAGATCACGTGGTCGCGGTTCAGAACCTCGATACCGGCGCTTTCGCTGATGTCGCCGGCGGTGACAACAGCCGGGCCCTTCGCATTGATCGACAGGCGCTTGGGCCCTTCGACGTCCATGCGCAGCGAGACCTGCTTGAGGTTCAGAATGATGTCGGTGACGTCTTCGCGCACACCGGCCACGCTCGAAAACTCGTGCAGGACATTGTCGATCTGCACACTGGAGATGGCTGCGCCTTGCAGCGAGCTCATCAGGATGCGGCGCAGTGCGTTACCCAAGGTCAGACCAAAACCACGCTCCAGCGGTTCGGCAATCACGGTGGCCTGGCGCGCCGGGTCATTACCCGGCTTGACCTCAAGCTGGGTCGGCTTGATCAGTTCTGCCCAGTTCTTGTGGATCATGTAATCCCTCCATTCCTGTTCGCACCCCATGTCCAGGAAGGTGCAAACGCCCGAGGTTTCAAACGGCGGACTGGGGCCGTGTCACAGACACAGCCCCAGCGTAATTTCTGGGTCGCTTAGACGCGGCGGCGCTTCGGCGGGCGGCAGCCATTGTGGGCGATCGGGGTCACGTCACGGATCGACGTGATGTTGAAGCCCACGGCAGCCAGAGCGCGCAGAGCCGATTCACGGCCCGAACCGGGGCCTTGAACTTCGACTTCCAGCGTCTTTACGCCATGATCCTGCGCCTTGCGGCCGGCATCTTCGGCGGCCAGCTGAGCGGCGTAAGGGGTCGATTTCCGCGATCCCTTGAAGCCCATGGTGCCAGCCGACGACCATGCGATGGCGTTGCCTTGCACGTCCGAGATCAGGACTTTGGTGTTGTTGAACGTCGAGTTCACATGGGCCACGCCCGATGCGATATTCTTACGCTCTTTTTTCTTGGTGGTGCGTGTCTTGTCGCGTGCCATTGATCAGCCCCCCTTACTTCTTCTTGCCGGCGATCGGCTTGGCCGGGCCCTTGCGGGTACGGGCGTTGGTGTGGGTGCGCTGACCGCGAACCGGCAGGTTGCGGCGGTGACGCAGACCGCGATAGCAGCCGAGGTCCATCAGACGCTTGATGTTCATCTGAACTTCGCGACGCAGGTCGCCTTCGACGGTGAAGTTTGCGTCGATGTATTCGCGGATTGCCAGCACTTCAGCATCGCTGAGCTGGTTCACACGACGGGCTGCGTCGATGCCAACGGCTTCACAGATGGCTTTCGCCGAGGTGTTGCCGATTCCGGTGATATAGGTGAGGGCGATAGGTACCCGTTTGGCAGTCGGGATGTTTACGCCGGCAATACGTGCCACGTGTCACTTTCCTTTTCGTTGCGGTTCCGTAGCTCCAGAACCTTTTTTCACAACGCTTGACCGTGGCAGTGTAGCCAGTGGGCCCAGCATTTTGAGGTGGTCTTGCACAAACGAAACGAATCCCGCCCGCGCGGTTGATTCCCATAGGGGATGGGGGTCGATATGGGCTTTTGGCGGGGCCGTCAAGCCCCTAACCGATGTCAGCCGAGGATCGCCTCGATCGAGGCGGTGACTTCCTTGATATCCGCCAATCCGTTGACCGGGCGCAGGTCGCCTTTGGCATAGTAATAACCAATCAGTGGCGAGGTCTTTTTGTAGTATTCCATCAGCCTGGTGCGCAGGCTGTCTTCGTTGTCGTCGGCGCGGCGCTTGAACTCGGTGCTGCCGCAATTGCTGCACTTGCCGTCGGCCGGAATCGGTTTGGTGATGTCGTTATAGACCTCGCCGCAGCCGCCGCAGGTCGAGCGGGCGGTGATCCGGCTGACCAGCGCCTCGTCATCGACGCGCATCTCGATCACGGTATGCAACGATTGACCATGCTTGGCCAGCAGCGCAGCCAGCGCGTCGGCCTGGGCCAGGGTACGGGGGAACCCGTCGAAGATGAAACCGGCACCTTTCTTGGTGGTCAGCTGTTCCTCGATCAGGCCGATGACGATCTCGTCGGTGACCAGCTTGCCTGCATCCATGATGGCGGCGACCTTCTGGCCCATTTCGGTGCCCGAGGTGCGCGCCTCGCGCAGCATGTCACCGGTCGAGAGTTGGATCATGCCACGGGTTTCGACCAGATGCCGCGCCTGGGTGCCTTTGCCCGCACCCGGGGGTCCCAACAGAATAATGTTCATCGACGCGCGGGTCCCTTCCTGTTCGTGCGCTTGCGATTCTTGCCGCGAAGCTGCGATTTTTCGATCAGACCTTCGTACTGGTGTGCCAGCAGATGGCTCTGGACCTGTTGGATCGTGTCCATCGTCACCGAGACGATGATCAGCACCGAAGTGCCGCCGAAATAGAACGGCACGTTGAACTGGCCGCGCATGATCTCGGGCAGCAGGCAGACGGCGGCCAGATAGGCCGAGCCCAGCACCAGCACGCGGTTGACCACGTATTCCAGATATTCGGCGGTCTTCTTGCCCGGACGGATGCCTGGAACAAAGCCGTTCTGGTTCTTCAGGTTCTGCGCCACGTCATCGGGTTTGAACGAGACGTTGAAGGTGTAGAAATAGGCAAAGAACACGATCATCGACACGAAGAACAGCAGATAGAGCGGCTGTCCGGGGCCGAAGTTGGCCAGGAGCCACGACATGACCGGGCCGCTCGCCGAACCCTGGCTGAAGGTCGAGATGGTGACCGGCAGCAGCAGGAGGGAACTGGCGAAGATCGCCGGGATCACACCCGCCGGGTTGACCTTGACCGGCAGGTGGCTGGAGCCGCCGTCATAGACCTTCATGCCCACCTGGCGGCGGGGATATTGGATGTGGATCTTGCGCAGGGCACGTTCCATGAACACGACAAAGGTGATGACCGCGATCACCATCAGGATGATGGCGATGATCACGGCGGGGCTGATGGCGCCCGAACGGCCAGAGGCAAAGAACTGGGCCAGGGCGGCGGGGACCTCGGCGATGATGCCGACGAAGATGATCAGCGAGACGCCGTTGCCGATGCCGCGGGCGGTGATCTGTTCGCCCAGCCACATCAGGAACATGGTGCCGCCCACCAGGGTGATCATGGTGGCAAAGCGGAAATACATGCCCGGATCGGTGGCCAGGTCGCCCGATTCCAGCGAGACGGCCAGGCCATAGGCCTGCACTGTGGCCAGCGCCACTGTACCGAAACGGGTGTACTGGTTGATTTTCTTGCGGCCTTGTTCGCCCTCTTTCTTGAGTTGCTCAAGCGAGGGCACCATGGCCGTCAGCAGCTGAACGATGATCGAGGCCGAGATGTAAGGCATGATGCCGAGGGCAAAGATGCCCATCCGCCCCAGCGCACCGCCGGTGAACATCGACACCATGCCGCCGATGCCCTGCCCCGCCTGCTGCATGAACTCACGCAGGGCCACGCCGTCGATTCCCGGCACCGGAATGAAGGTGCCAAGGCGATAGACGATCAGAAGCCCCAGGGTAAACAGGATGCGGTTGCGCAGATCGGTGGCCTTGCCCAGGGCAGCCCAGCTTGTGTTGGCCGCCATTTGTTCTGCTGCTGATACCATTCTCGGTCTCTCTGGATAAAAACGCCGCCCGGAACCGTTTTCCGGCTCGGGCGGCGTTTCGGGAAAACTTGGGTGTCTATGTAAGCGGGTCTTTGCCCGCTCACAACCCGTTACTCTGCCGCAGCAGCGATTGTGACCTTCAGCGAGCCGCCCGCTTTCTCGACGGCCTCGACAGCCGCTTTCGATGCGCCGGTGACTTCGATGTTCAGCTTGGCGCTGAAGTCACCCTTGGCCAGAACCCGGATACCGTCCAGCTTGCGGCGGACGAGGCCCGAGGCGACCAGGGCGTCCTCGGTCACGGCAGCCGATGCGTCGATCTTGCCGGCTTCGACGAACTTCTGGATCAGGCCCAGGTTGACGACGGCGAATTTCTTTTGGTTGGGCTTGTTGAAGCCGCGCTTGGGCAGGCGCTGGTACAGCGGCATCTGGCCGCCTTCGTAGCCGTTGATGGCCACACCCGAACGGGATTTCTGACCCTTGATACCCCGGCCACCGGTTTTACCCTTGCCCGAGCCCGGGCCGCGGCCGATGCGCATCCGTTTCTTGGCGGCGCCTGGATTGTCGCTCAGTTCATGCAGTTTCATGTCGCTTCTCCTTGCCGGATGTGACCCACGAAGCGTGACAGGCCAACCACGGCGTTTCTTGATTGTTGATTCTGCGGCCACGGAGGGCCACCGGGGGCGTATAGACGCTGTGCGCCACTCATGCAAGCACCCCGAAAAGCAGAACGCCCCCGGGTGTCCGAGGGCGGTGCAGCGTCCGGTCTGTAGGGCCGTATCAGCGGCCGTAGACGTGGAACCGGGCAATATCGTTGATGTCGCAGCGACGGATACCGATATCGGCCAGTTCGCGGTTCGACAGACGATCGAGCTCGTTGAACGTGCGCTTGTAGGACGCGTTCTTTGCCCATGCGTCGCGCGTGGATTTCACGGCGGACAGGATGCGGGCGGCGATCGACGGTGCGTGGTCGGTGGTGACGGTTGCGTATGCCATTTTCTTACCTCTTACGGATGCAGCAGGGCCTTTCCCAACTGCCTGATTTTTGATCGTTTCGTTGATGAGAGGCAGATAGTGCTGCATTGCAGCATCAGCAAGGGACGCTTTGGTCTAGCCGCCATGCAGCGGCGGCATGGCTGTGGTTGAGGTGAACCGAGGCGGGTGACCGGAGAATTACGGCTCGGTTTCCCGGCGCTCATATTCCATAATCCAAGAGTGTTTCCACCGACGCATCACCCCAGGTGAGGCGATCATTTTTCAGAAGCGAGGTTCCAATGACCGACTACACCCCTGTAACCGACAATTCATTGCTTGCCTTTGGCGGCGCGCAGGTCCCGCGCGGGGATGGCAGCGTGTCCTCGGAACTGTTTCTTGGTGAAATTTTTGAGGACGGGTTTCTGTTTGGTGGCGAGACCTTCGACAGCTTCTGGGTCTCAACCAATGGCGGTGTGACTTTTAATGGTGCTGACTGGTGGCCGAGACCCGATCAGACATTCACGATCGCTCCATTCAACAACCATTTGGACAGCAGCAATCCACCTGACCCGGCAAGCGGCGTGTTCGTGGACCTGAACACCGAGCGTGACTCCGTCGTTGTAACCTGGAACATGATCGGGAGATCCTATCAGAACTACGAACCTAGCTATACGTTCCAAATGGAGCTGTTGGACCTTGGTGAAGGTGATGCGGAAGTCATCTTTCGATATGCCGACATGGGTGTGTCCCAGTTGTCGTGGTACCGGGCTGGGCTGACGGCGGAACGGGGGTCAACGCTCTTATCCAGCGAATCGTACACTGGCATTCCCTCCTATGCCTTGGATGATACGCCCGGAAACACAGGCGTCGCTGGAGTCTGGCAATTCCGCATCGTGGACGGGGTTCTTGAACCCGGTTTGAACGTGGACGGTACGGATGGCCCGGACCTGATGGTAGGTACCGCAAGGGCTGACGTGCTGAACGGTCTGGGTGGCGACGACACGATTCAGGGCAATGACGGCGCCGACGTGCTGGATGGCGGCAACGGCAATGACGAGATCGACGGCGGCCTGTCACAAGACACCATCGCGGGCGGCGCGGGTGACGATACGATCACCGGCGGTGGCGGCAACGACCAGATCAGCGGTCAGGACGGCAATGACACGATAGACGGCGGCGAAGGCGGCGACACGATCTATGGCGGTGTCGGCGATGACCTGCTGGCCGAGTCCTGGGAGATCACCGACTACTGGAACTCCTATGACCTGATCGAAGGCGGCGAAGGCAACGACACCGTGCAGGGCGCCTATGGCAACGACACGATCGACGGCGGCGACGGCAATGACGAGTTGCGGGGCGGGAGCGATCGGGATGAGATGCATGGCGGTGCCGGAAACGACACAATGGCCGGCGGCGATGGCAACGACAGCCTTTATGGTGGCGATGGCGACGATTTCCTGTATGGCGACTTTGGCATCAATATGGCCGACGGCGGGGCGGGGGCAGATACCTTCCTGCTGAACCCCATGGGTCAGTTGACGATTGTCGATTTCAACCCTGGAGAGGGGGATCGGTTGATCGTCGATGGCGATCTCTATGCACGGAATTCCTTCTTTGCGCGGGCGGGCGGCGACGGAGAGATTTATGACGCCGATGGCAATCGCACCTCATCGTCGCTCGATATCCTGCATCGAGCGGAAGGCGAGCCCGATCTGCGTTTGATCGCAACCGTTACCCTTCTGTCTGGCGTCGATGCCGTGGAACTGGCCTTGCCCAGCGAGTTGAACCCGGGCCTGGCCCCGATCATCTGGGACTTCTTCTGAGGTCTCTTCCGGCGTCTGGGGGCGGTTTGGCGATTGCTCGGAGGGCGTGGGGTCAGCCCACCGGCGGGTTGCGCCAGGAATCGGGCCGAAACGGTTGGATCAGGGCTCGGGCGACCAGATCCAGCCGGTCCTGTCCAAAGAACGGGTCGCCATCGACCACATAGCTGGGCGATCCGAACAGGGCCCGGTCTATCGCCTCTTGCGTGTTGGCGGCCTGTTCGGCCAGGACGGGCTCCGATCGCGCGGCGGCCAACAGCGCGTTGGGGTCCAAGCCCAGGGCCGCGATCAGGCGGTGCAGCAGGCCAGGATCGGCGATATCGGCATCGTCGCGCCAATGGGCCTGAAGAATTGCAAAAGACAGCGTGTTCACATCCAGCCCGGCCCGTTGCGCCGCGATGATCACCCCGTTGGGCAGGTCGAGCGGATTGTCATGATAGGTCGGGCGGTGATCGATCACCGGCGCGCCGCGCCACTCCGCCCAGCGTTCGATCTCGCGGCCAAAGAAGTAGTCCACATGCGCCTGGCTGCGCGCGGCGAACGAGAGACCGCCCGCCGCCTCGACCACCGGGCTCAGCAGCATCGGGCGATGCACCATTTCCGTGCCGGGATGCGCGGCGCAGATGCGGTAAAGCTCTTGCGCGCCGAGATAGGCATAGGCGGAATGGGCGGAATAGAAATAGTCGATGCGGGCCATGGCGGCAGGTTAGGCGGGATGCGGCCGCTCTGCATCCCACGTCATGCCAGCACACGCGAAGTTGATCACACGGTCGGGGCTCCAACGGATAAACCCCCGGTTGCAATCGGGAACCTTGTTCCGGGCTGTCCCGTAGGGTGGGCATTTTGCCCACCGCCCGCGTCAGCCGTGCACTTCTTCTTTTTCGACCAAATGCGGGATCTTGCGGATCATGCCGTGGCTTAGCGGCAGCGGTCATTTACCAACCACATAGGCGAACCGCCCAGCGCGGGCGGCCTTGTCCAGCGCCGCATGGTCGGCTTCGGTCTGTTCGGCATAGGCGAGGGCAAAGCGCGCCAGCGCATCTGGCAAGGCGTCGCTGCACCCGCAATAGCCCGAGATCATTGCCGCATCGCCCGATTTGGCATGCGCCAATGCCAGGGCCCGGCCACAGAGCCTGGCGTAACTGGCAAGCCCCTTGACTGCCGCCTTGTCACCTTCGGCGAACTTCACCCCACCCTTCATGTCGGCCAGTTGGCGGACATAGTACTGTTTGCCCGGCACCCCGTCGTTCGGCCCCCAGCCCAGAAAGATGTCGGGCGACCCCTGGATCAGCCGTTGGCCCGCGACGACCCGGTGACCCTGGTTTTCCATCGGCAGTTGGGATTCGGCATAGGGTGCCAGCACCGAGGGCCTGGCCTCCTTGACCTGGAGGAACAGCGGATCGTCCTTGCCCTCGCCGCGCAGGAACAGCACCCAGCATTCCAAACCGACGCTGCCGACGCCGACGACCTTGCGCACCGCGTCGATCAGCGTGTAGCGCATCAACAGCCTGCGGCGGTCGTAGGACAGCGATGCGACATAGGACTGGAGCATGCGGTCCAGCGCCTGTTCGACGCTGCGCCCGTCAGGCATGTGAGTTTCACGGACGATGATCGGGCGATCCTCGATCAGGCGCTGGTCGCCATCGACGGTATGGGTCAGCCGGTCGAGCGCGGTAAAGTGGCCGCGGGCGCGGGCCTTGTCCAACAGCTTTCGGGTCGTCTTGCGCAGATCCTTTGGACAGACATCAAGAATATCCTGCTCGTCGATCTGGCAATACCAGACTTCGAGCAGGCCGAGCTTGCTGTAGCGGTCGATCCACCGGACATAACCCGAAACAGCGGCATGCGCCGCCTCTTCCGCGGCATGACGGTCGCCGCCAAGAAAGCGGGCGGCGACCGCCGCGCTGGCGGCCAGGCGCTTGACGTCCCATTCCCAGGGACCGGGATGCGTCTCGTCAAAGTCATTGATCGCAAACACGAGGTTTCGTTCGGCGGACGCAAACAGCCCGAAATTGGACACATGCATGTCGCCGCAGGCCATCACCGGGATGCCGGTACGCGGAGACGGGGCCAGGTCGGCCGCCATGACCGCAGCCGAGCCGCGCAGAAAGGCAAAGGGCGAGGCCAGCATCCTGCCCATCCGGACCGGAACCAGGCTTTCGACCCGGCCTTGGTTCTGGGCGAGGATCGTGGCAATGGGGTCAGGCCGGTCAGGCCGGGGCACGTAGATGCCGTGATGCGCGCGCGGGGTGCGTTCCCGCAATGCCTTGCCGGCGGCGCGCCGCTCGGACCGCGCCAGCGGTGTTTGCAGAAAATCGCGATAGATGGCGGAACCGCTGTCATCCGGTGAGGTAGAAGGAATATGGTTCATTTTCGGCCTCGGAAGGGCCATCCGGCGGCCCGCCGGACATGGGCCCGGTACAGGCCGCGTATAGGTCCGGTTGGGACAGGCGGTGCGAATGTCCGGGCCTAATCAGGCTAACAGAAGTCCGGTTTTTGGCAATGCCCCGCGAAAGCGTCGCCGCAAAAGCAAACGCCCCCGGCAGATGCCAGGGGCGCTGTCTGTGTCGGATATACACCGCAGGGGCAAGACGCCCGGTGCAGGTATCAGCCGCGCTCTTCGACGATCTCGACCAGATGCGGGATCTTGCGGATCATGCCGCGGACCGAGGGAGTATCCTCCAGCTCGCGGGTTTTGTGCATCTTGTTCAGGCCCAGGCCGATCAGGGTAGCGCGCTGTTCGGCGGGACGGCGGATCGGCGAGCCGATCTGCTTGACGACGATGGTTTTTGCCATGGTGACGACTCCTTACGCTTCGACGGCTTCAGCAGCCGGTGCTTCGTCCCGCTTGGGCAGGATGTCGGCGACCTTTTTGCCGCGGCGCTGTGCGACAGAGCGCGGGCTCTGCTCTTTCTTCAGGCCGTCGATGGTGGCGCGGATCATGTTGTAGGGGTTCGCGCTGCCCAGCGACTTGGACACCACGTCCTTGACGCCCAGCATTTCGAACACGGCGCGCATCGGACCACCGGCGATGATACCGGTACCTTCGGGCGCGGCCCGCATGACGACCTTACCGGCGCCGTGACGGCCTTCGATGTCGTGATGCAGGGTGCGGCCTTCGCGCAGCTGCACGCGGATCATCTGACGCTTAGCCTGTTCGGTGGCCTTGCGGATGGCCTCGGGCACTTCTTTTGCCTTGCCCTTGCCAAAGCCGACGCGGCCTTTCTGATCGCCCACGACCACCAGAGCGGCGAAGCCGAAGCGCTTACCGCCCTTGACGGTTTTCGACACGCGGTTGATCGCGACCAGACGGTCGGCGAATTCGGGGGCTGCTTCCTCGCGGTCGCGGCGGTTGCCCCGGCGGTTTTCACGTTCTGCCATGCGGCATTCCTCTTTCTCTGTTGGCGCCTGGGCGCCGTTGTCTCCGATCCATGGTGGCCGCGCGGGCGCGGCCCCGGATCATCGGGGGGGCGGCGTGCGCCCCCCGCAAGTCTTAGATCTTCAGCCCGCCTTCACGCGCGGCGTCGGCCAGGGCCTTCACCTTGCCGTGGAACAGGAAGCCGCCACGATCGAAGTAAGCTTCGGTCACACCGGCCTTGGCTGCGCGCTCGGCGATTGCCGCGCCCACTTTCTTGGCCGCTTCGACGTTGTTCTTGCCAACCACGCCCAGGTCTTTCTCCATGGTCGATGCGGCGGCAAGGGTCACGCCGCGAACGTCGTCGATCAGCTGGCAGCTGATGTTCTTGTTCGAGCGGTGCACGCTGAGGCGAAGACGCCCTGCGTTGACCTTGCGGAGCTTGTTCCGAACGCGCATGCGGCGCTTCAGAAACAGGGTACGTTTGCTGTTTGCCATGATTTGCGTCCTTACTTCTTCTTGCCGTCTTTGCGGAAGATGAACTCGCCCTTGTAGCGGATACCCTTGCCTTTGTACGGCTCGGGCGAGCGCCACTCGCGGATCTTCGCGGCCACTTCACCAACTTCCTGCTGGTCGATGCCCTCGACGGTGATTTCGGTCTGTTTCGGCGTGGTCACGGTGACACCGGCCGGAACAGCGAAATCGACATCGTGGCTGTAACCGAGGTTCAGCTTGAGCACGTTACCCTGCGCGTTGGCACGGTAACCCACACCGGTGATCTCCAGCTCTTTCTTGAAGCCGGTGGTCACGCCGGTCACCAGGTTGGCGACCATGGTGCGGGACATGCCCCACTGCTGGCGCGCCCGCTTGGACGAACCACGGGGGGTGACGGTCACGACATTGCCGTCGATGCCAAGGGTGACGTCGTCGGTGGCGGTGAAGCTGCGGGTGCCCTTGGGGCCCTTCACTTCGATGGTCTGGCCGGACACAGAGGCGGAAACGCCGCTGGGCAGCTCGACCGGTTTCTTACCAATACGAGACATTTGCAGACCTCCTTAGAAGACGGTGCAGAGCACTTCGCCGCCAACATTGTTGGTGCGTGCGTTCGCGTCCGACATCACACCTTTCGGAGTGCTGACAATCGACACGCCCAGGCCCTGACGGACCGAGGGGATGTCCTTGACGCTCATGTACACGCGGCGGCCGGGCTTGGAGACCCGCTTGAGCTCGCGAATGACAGGTTCGCCTTCGTAGTACTTCAGGCTGATTTCAATGAGCGAGTGGCCATTGTCGTCAGTCTTGGTCTCGTAACCGCGGATGTAGCCTTCGTCGGCCAGCACATCCAGAACCCAGGCGCGCAGTTTCGAACCGGGGGTCAGAACCGTGCTTTTGTGGCGCAGCTGTGCGTTACGGATGCGGGTGAGCATATCGCCGATAGGATCGTTCATATCGCTCTCTCCTTACCAGCTCGATTTCACCAGACCGGGGATCTGACCAGCAGAACCCAGGTCGCGCAGCATGATCCGGCTGACCTTGAGCTTACGGTAGTAAGCGTGCGGACGGCCGGTGAGCTGGCAGCGGTTGTGAAGACGGGTCGCCGAGCTGTTGCGCGGCAGTTTCGCCAGTTTCAGGCGCGCTTTGAAGCGCTCTTCCATCGGGCGGCTTTCGTCGTTTGCGATTTCTTTCAGCTCGGCGCGCTTTGCGGCATATTGTGCCACCAGGCGCTCGCGCTTCTTCTCGCGTTCGATCATGCTTTTCTTAGCCATGTCTAATCCTCGCGCGCTTATGCGTTGAACGGCACGTTGAAGTGCTTCAACAGGCTCTTGGCTTCGGCGTCGGTTTTCGCGGTGGTGGCGATGATGATATCCATGCCCCAGACCTCGTCGACCTTGTCGAAATCGATTTCCGGGAACACGATGTGTTCCTTGATGCCCATGGCAAAGTTGCCACGGCCGTCGAAGGACGGCTTCACACCACGGAAGTCGCGGATGCGGGGCATCGCGATGGTGGTCAGACGGTCAAGGAATTCATACATGCGGTCACCGCGCAGGGTCACCTTGGCGCCCAGCGGCATCTCTTCGCGCACGCGGAAGCCGGCGATCGACTTCTTGGCCTTGGTGGTGACGGCTTTCTGGCCGGCGATCTTGCTCAGGTCTTCCTGAGCCGACTTGGCCTTCTTGCTGTCGCGGACGGCTTCGGCACCGCAGCCGATGTTCAGAACGATCTTGTCCAGCTTGGGGATCATCATGTCGTTCTTGTAGCCGAACTCTTCTTTCAGAGCGGCGCGAATGCGGTCCTTGTAGTCGGCCTTGAGGCGCGGGGTGTAGGTTGCAGCGTCAAGCATCGATCACGTCCCCCGTGGTCTTGGCAAAGCGGACTTTCTTGTCGCCTTCCATGCGGAAGCCGACGCGGGTTGCCTTGCCGTTCTTGTCCAGCAGCGCCAGGTTCGACAGGTCGATCGGTAGCGCCTTGGGCAGGCGGCCACCTTGCGAGGTCTGGGTCTGGCGGGTGTGGCGGATGGCGATGTTCACGCCGTCGACAACAGCTTTGCCGGCTTTCGGGTCAACAGAGGTGATGGTCCCCTCTTTGCCCTTGTCCTTGCCGGCCAGCACGACGACCTTGTCGCCTTTGCGGAGTTTTGCGGCCATGGTTACAGCACCTCCGGAGCCAGCGAGATGATCTTCATGAAGTTCTTCGCGCGCAGTTCGCGAACAACCGGCCCGAAGATACGGGTGCCGACAGGCTCGTTGTTGTTGTTCAGGATCACGGCGGCGTTGCGATCGAAACGGATCGCGGTGCCGTCTTCGCGACGGACTTCCTTGGCGGTGCGTACGACGACGGCCTTGCGGACGTCACCTTTCTTCACGCGGCCGCGCGGGATGGCTTCCTTCACCGAGACGACAATGATGTCGCCGACGGAGGCGTATTTACGCTTGGAACCACCCAGGACCTTGATGCACTGCACCCGGCGAGCGCCGGAGTTGTCAGCGACATCCAGATTGGTCTGCATCTGGATCATGTGGTTTCTCCCGACCTGTGGGGGCTGGTCTTTTTAGATCCCCCAGGGTTTCGACAATTGGCAGGTGCCAGAGGCTTACGCCTCCAGAACCTCCCAGCGTTTGGTTTTCGACTTGGGCGCGCATTCGATGATGCGGACCGTGTCACCCACCTTGAAGGTGTTGTTTTCGTCGTGAGCCCGGTACTTCTTGGACTTGCGGACGGTCTTTTGCAGCAGCGGATGCTTGAAGCGGCGCTCGACCAGAACGGTTACGGTCTGGGCGTTGGCGTCGCTGGTCACGGTGCCTTGCAGAATACGTTTGGGCATCTCTCAGGCTCCTCAGTTCGCAGCTTCGGCGGCTTTTTCGTTCAGCACTGTGATGACGCGCGCGACGTCGCGGCGCACAGTGCGGATACGGGCGTTGTTTTCGAGTTGGCCGGTTGCCTGCTGAAAGCGCAGATTGAACGCTTCTTTCTTGAGGTTGACCAGTTCTTCCCGGAGTTGATCCGGGGTCTTGTTACGCAGTTCCTGGGCGTTCATCGCCTTTTTCCTTTGCTCAAAACACCAGAAGGCCCCGTAGCCGGGTCACCCTTGACCTGGTGGATGAATGACAACAAGCGAATCCCCCGCAAAGACGGGGGAGCCGCAAGATGCCGCTCTATAGGAGAGTTGCAGGGGGAGGGCAAGCGGAAGTTGACCTTAATATCCGACAGCTATGTATTGCCGTACACCGTAAAAAGACGTAAGGGGTGCGCCGGAGCTTTTCCGGTACTATAGACTGATCGGTTTTCTTAGATGACTTTTGCCGCCATGCTGCCGAATGCGATTTCAGATCTGCCGCTGTCCGGGCCCGCGTTGTTGCCCGTCGTTTCCGTCGGCTATGTCCTGAGCATCATCGGAGTGTCCATACTGCTGCGCAAATTGCGCGACTGGCTTATCTGATCGCCTCTCAGGGGCCGCCAACCTGACCACTTGCATTCTGGAACACCAGTTTTGCCCGCATGTCCCGGGCGATACCCAATTCAAGAACGCTCATCGTGGTTGGAGCGGTTTCGCGCAGACGCGCAAGTTTGACCCGTTCGATTCTCCAAGCCCGAACGCGGGTCTGGACCGTGGCGGTTGCCACTGCCCGGCCATCTCCCATCATCGACATCTCGCCGATGAAATGGCCGCCTGTCACCACGCGGACCAATCGCCCATGCGCCTCGATCCTCACTTCACCATCATCAAGATAGGTCAGGAAATCGGGTGGATGCTCTTCACATGTCAACACGGTACCGGGTGTCAGAGTTTCCCAACGGCCGAGGTCTAGGAACCGACGGGTGCGACCCGGCGACAAGCCAGGCAGCAGGGTGTCGCGAAACCTTTTTTCCTCGGCCGAGAAGCTAGCCCGGCGATCATTGCGCCACAGGATGAAGAGTTCGGCCAGGTTAACCAGGACAAGCAGAGTCTGCCAGAAAACGCCGACCGGATTGTTGAGCCAGAAAAAGTCAAAAGCGATGCCTGCAAGCGCCGAGGCGATCACGAAGAGCCGCAGCCAAAGCATGCGACGCATAAGCATGGACAGGACGAGCAGAAGATAGGACAGATGGCCCGCCCAGCCTTCGGTTATGAAGCTTAGATCCATTCCCCTACGTCTCGCCCGCTTGTCCGGCACTGGGCCGACATGGATCAGCGATAGCCTGCCATTCCTACGCAAGCAAGTTGGCTGTCACCGTTGACTATCAAAGCTAGGCACAGGGAACGGCCTGGTGTTAGTCGGTTCGGGCGGAACTGGCGGCAATACGTTCGAGCACGCCCAGCATCTGCTGGGCCTCGGGCGGTGTCAGCCTCCCATGGACCATCAGGAACTCGGCAATGTCCCGCCCGGTGTACCGCCCGGTCAGTCTGCTGTCGCGCAGAATCAGCGCGCGGCGCACCAGCCCCGACGCTGTGTCATGGCACATCCGGCATTTTGTCCGGAACAGCTGCCCCGAGGTGCGGATGGCCTGGAAATGCGCCAAGAGAATGGTGGCCTCGGCCGGTGTCAGGCGGCCGTGACCGCGTTCGAGCATGGCGGCGACGGACCGGCCCGAGTTCCGCCCCTCGAGCGGCTCTTGGCCTGTGTCCAGTTCCAGCCAGACAAAATCGCCCGCATGCGGGGAATGGCAGGCGGCACATTTGTTCTCGTAGAGCTGATGAGGGTCGGCCTCGGATGCCAATGCCACCGGGGCGATCAGGATCGCGAGTGCGGAAAGTGCGGCTGTCAGGCCATGCATGGAAATCACCGCAAGTTGCGTTTTCCGGTCCAGAGAGTCTGGATCGCTGTCCGCGTGAAACGGACTGCTGCCTTATCGCAGTTTTTGCAGTTCCGCGCCTTGACCGGGATCAAGGGATTGCAGGGCTCCGCCCGTTCGCCCCTCTATCGCTCCACCGGAGCGATTGCCGCTACGCGGACCGGGGCTCACTCCCAGCGATAGTTGAAGCTGACCGAGATGCGTTCTTCTTCGGCCATGTTCATCGGCACTTCGTGGCGCAGCCAGCTTTCCCAGAGCAGCACGTCGCCCACGTCTGGCTTCATATAGATGAAGGGCTGCAATTCGCGCCGGGCGGTCTTGGTCCGCGTCGGCGCGGCCATCATCCGGCCGGATCGGGGGTCTTCGAGCTTCAGCGCGCTGGCGCCGTCGGGCATGGCGACATAGGTGGTGCCTGAAATCACCGAATGTGGATGCAGATGGCTGGAATGCATGCCGCCCTGCGGCAGGATGTTGATCCAGAGATCCTCCAGCACCAGGGCGCGGCCGTCGAGGTCGAATTCCAGATCGGCGGCAAAGGCCGCCACATGCGCATCAAGCGATTTCACCAGATCGGCAAAGATCGGAAAGCGCCAGGGCAGATCGGTGAGGGAGGCATAAGACGTATAGCCGGGATAGCCATTCTCCTCGCACCATTCCTGTCCGGCCTCGTCATCCTCGGCGATGGAATAGCAGGATGCCTCCATCTCGTCCGGGTCGATGGCAGGGCCATGCTCGGACAGGCGGGCGCGATACAGGCGGGTGACAAAGAGGGATTCGATCTGGGACATGGCCGTGTCATAGCGTAACCGACCAACCGGCGCGAGGGGCTGTTGTGTAGAACAACTCAGGTTTCAAACCGCTCGTGCCAAACCCTCTATCCCGGCATACATGCTGAGTCTGAGCCAGCGCCCGATCGTCCTTTCCAATCGTTTGTCTCCTGACATGAAGAACCTCCCGCCTTCGATCTCACGGCCATAGGACAACCGCCCAAGATAGATGCCGGTCATCACGGACACGCCCGTCTCGATGAACAAATCCACGTCAAAGCCGGGATCCGCGGCACAAAGTTCAACAGGGACGCCCGGCCGCACGACCAGCCAGTATGTCGATGCCGGAGAAGTCGCGTCCGAAAAGTTGAAACGGACCACGGTTCGGCCCGGCGGTAGCGCATCGACCACGATCCGGTTTCGAAGGGTCCACATCAGGACATCCGCATCGCGGTCTTCCAGCGCCACATCGACAGATACATTGCGCTGCGCCCAACGCGCTAGACCTTCGAGGATCGGGTCCAGTTCGGCGGCCTTCGCGGTACGGATATAATCAATGACCCCGCTGGCCGGATCATCTATCCATTCGACAAGCCCATTCTGCTGCATCTCTTTCAGGCGTTTGGCCAGCAGGGTCGGCGAGATACCCGGCAGACCGCGCTTGATATCGTTGAAGCGGGTCGAACCGGTGGAGAGTTCTCCGAGGATCTGAATGGTCCAACGAGGATTGAGGACTTCGCAAGCCTTGGAAGTCGGGCAAAAGAGACCAAACGGTTTGGTCGTCATCTCGTACTTCCCTCTTTTGGTCTATTGGGTATGAGACAGTCTATCCGGGCCCGCGATATCGCTCCAGTACAGAAGCTGTACCGGTTCTGGTTCACTTCCTACACTACCCCGCGCTAAGATTACGGTGGCACCCTGTCGTCAGATGAACCCCGAAGAAGGACTACGACAGATGATCTCGCTCACAGGCGCCGCAACTAAGCAGCCCCGTTTTCAGAACGCCCTTTCCATCAACCGGCTCCATCTACTTGGCCAAGGTCTGTTGAGCCGTTGGCAGGTGGTGGCTGCGCTGTCACCGCTATCGGATCATGGATTGCGCGACATCGGTCTGACACGCGACGATCTCAGGTCAATTGCACGCGACACCGGCAGCATTGACCGGATCGAACAGACGCGGATCCGACAGTCCAGAAACTGGTAACATTGGCGGAGCTGAACAAAAAAAGCGCCCGTTGGGGAATCGGCGGGTCTCCTTATGGTTTGGCGCACCACTTTCCATCCGTTGCCTGTTCAGGTCTGGACCGGACCCTTGCCGCAGCGGGGGATCGGGCGTCCGCCGTCGGCATAGGCCAGGCACATGACAATCTCGTACGGACCCGGTGCATCCGCCATGACCAGGGTCATCGTGTCAAAATGATCGAAGGACCAGGGGTTGTCCTTGTGGCCCAACGGCAAGTCAATCGTTGTGCCCGGACCGCCCAGTTTCACGTTGGAAGGGATCACCGCCGCCCCACCGCCCGCTGCCGCGCGCATTGGAGCGCCCAGTTTGGGGTGCACGACCGCCCCGCCCTGCTCCATGTCGCCATTTGCTCCGACAATCGCGGCCTTGCCGTATGAAATCGGGGGACAACCCAATTCGGCGATGGCCTGCCGAGCCAAAGCTTCGCCCAATTCACGGCCGATCTCGAACAGGGGTGAGAGGTCACGAAAGAACCGGCCCGCAAGGGGATTGCGAAACGCGGCCATGACAGCCACCCGGGTCACGGGATGGCAAGGTTCACCGAAGGCATCCGCGGCAATGATTTCACGTTGAAAAACGGTCTTGCGGGGCTGCACCATGGGTCACCTCCGGACACGGAATGCAAAAAGGCTACGATGGATACCGGAAAAGGAAAACCCCCGCCGGTGTCCCGGCGGGGGTTTCAATGTCTTGTCGCAAGGCCGGGATTACCAGTCTTCGCGAACGACCACGCGGGTCTTGATCGGCAGTTTCATCGCGGCCAGGCGCAGGGCCTCGCGGGCGATTTCCTCGCCCACACCGTCGATTTCAAACATCACCCGGCCCGGCTTCACCTTGCAGGCCCAGTAATCGACCGAACCCTTACCTTTACCCATCCGAACCTCGGTGGGTTTCGAGGTCACCGGCGTATCCGGGAAAATCCGGATCCAGACGCGGCCCTGACGCTTCATGTGACGCGTCATGGCACGGCGGGCGGCCTCGATCTGGCGCGCGGTGACACGCTCGGGTTCAAGTGCCTTCAGGCCGAAGGTGCCGAAGTTCAGGTCGGAACCGCCCTTGGCTTCGCCATGGATACGGCCTTTGAACATCTTGCGGAATTTAGTGCGCTTTGGTTGCAGCATCTCTAATCCTCCTTAGCGGCGGCCACCGGCGCCACGCGGGGCCGGACCGTCCTGGAGTTCCTGTGCTTTGCGATCACGCGCCTGCGGGTCATGCTCCATGATCTCGCCCTTGAAGATCCAGACCTTGATCCCGATGATCCCGTAGGGGGTCGAGGCTTCGGCCAGGGCGTAGTCGATGTCGGCACGCAGGGTGTGCAGCGGAACGCGGCCTTCGCGGTACCATTCGGTACGGGCGATCTCGGCACCGCCCAGACGGCCGGCGACGTTCACCCGGATACCCAGGGCACCCATCCGCATTGCGTTCTGCACGGCGCGCTTCATGGCGCGACGGAAGGACACCCGGCGCTCGAGCTGTTGCGCGATCGACTCGGCGACCAGCTGCGCATCCATCTCGGGCTTGCGGACTTCGACGATGTTCAGGTGCAGTTCGCTGTCGGTAATGTTCGCCAGCTTCTTGCGCAGGGTTTCGATGTCTGCGCCTTTCTTGCCGATGATCACGCCCGGACGCGCGGTGTGGATCGTGACGCGGCACTTCTTGTGCGGACGTTCGATGATCACACGGGCCACGCCAGCCTGTTTGCACTCTTCCTTGATGAACTCGCGGATCTTGAGATCCTCGAGCAGCAGATTGCCGTAGTCCTTGGTATCTGCGTACCAACGGCTGTCCCAGGTGCGGTTGACCTGAAGGCGCATGCCGATCGGATTGACCTTATGTCCCATTAGGCTTGCTCCTCTACCTGTCGCACCTTGATCGTGAGTTCCGAGAACGGCTTCATGATCTTGCCGAACCGGCCACGTGCCCGCGGACGACCGCGCTTCATGATCAGGTTCTTGCCCACATAGGCCTCGGCGACGATCAGTTCATCGACGTCCAGGTTGTGGTTGTTCTCGGCGTTCGCGATTGCAGACTGAAGGCATTTCTTCACGTCCTGCGCGATCCGTTTGTTCGAGAAGGTGAGATCGGTCAGCGCCTTCTCGACTTTCTTGCCACGGATCATCTGAGCCACCAGGTTCAGTTTCTGCGGGGAAGTACGGAGCATGCGCAGTTTTGCCATTGCTTCGTTGTCTGCCACGCGGCGGGGGTTCTTTTCCTTGCCCATGACTTACTTCCGCTTCGCTTTCTTGTCCGCCGCATGGCCATAATAGGTCCGGGTCGGCGAGTATTCACCGAACTTCTGACCGATCATGTCCTCGGAGACGTTGACGGGGATATGCTTCTGGCCGTTGTACACACCAAAGGTCAGACCCACGAACTGGGGCAGAATGGTGGAACGACGCGACCAGATCTTGATGACTTCGTTGCGGCCCGACTCGCGCGCTGCTGCTGCCTTTTTAAGGACATAAGCATCGACGAAAGGACCCTTCCAAACAGAGCGAGACATTGCTTAACGCCCTTTCTTCTTGGCGTGACGCGAGCGGATGATCAGCTTTTGCGACGCTTTGTTCTTGTTCCGGGTACGGGTACCCTTGGTATCCTTGCCCCACGGAGTCACCGGCGTACGGCCACCCGAGGTGCGACCCTCACCACCACCATGGGGGTGGTCGATCGGGTTCATTGCGACACCGCGAACCGACGGACGAATGCCCTTGTGGCGCATTCGGCCAGCTTTGCCGTAGTTCTGGTTCGAGTTGTCGGGGTTCGACACGGCACCGACGGTGGCCATGCATTCCTGACGGACCAGGCGCAGTTCGCCCGAGCTCAGACGGATCTGAGCGTAACCGCCATCGCGGCCAACGAACTGAGCGTAAGTGCCGGCGGCGCGTGCGATCTGACCGCCCTTGCCAGGCTTCATCTCGATGTTGTGCACGATGGTACCGATCGGCATGCCCGAGAAGGGCATTGCGTTGCCCGGCTTGATGTCGGCCTTGGCCGACGCGATGACCTGGTCACCAACTGCCAGACGCTGCGGTGCAAGGATATAGGCCTGTTCGCCATCCTCGTACTTGACCAGCGCGATAAAGGCGGTCCGGTTCGGATCGTACTCGATCCGCTCGACGGTGGCCGCCACATCGAATTTGTTCCGTTTGAAGTCAACGATCCGGTAGAGGCGTTTTGCCCCACCACCGCGGCGACGCGAGGTGATCCGTCCGGTGTTGTTCCGGCCGCCCGATTTCGTCAGACCCTCGGTGAGGGACTTGACAGGACGTCCTTTGTACAGCTCCGAACGGTCGATCAGCACCAGCCCGCGCTGGCCCGGCGTCGTCGGCTTATACGACTTGAGTGCCATGCTTTCTGTCTTCCGTTTAGCGTGCAGCGGGTGATCCCGCCGCTATGTTTGAGGCCCCCGTAGGTGCCAGTGGTATAGGGCCCCGCAGGTCCCCGGCTGAAAAAACCAAGCACCCCGGAACGAATCCCGGGGCGCAAGATTGGGTGCGTTTAGCAGGGTTGTTTGGGGGTGTCTATAGGCCGGGCCGGGATTTGTTTGGTGCCCTGGCGCGATCTGCAAGGGTTGGGCAGGCTGCCCATCCTATAGTCGTTTCTCATCCTAGGAATGAACGACGGTGGTGAGCCCTTCGGCGGCCGTGGGCGCAACGAAATGCCGGGTGATCTGTTCAAACTGCGCCTCGGTGACGTTGAAATTGTGATCCTCGTCCGCGTTGCGGCGGTGCAGTCGGGCCTTGCAGACCTCGTCCGGCGCATCGAGATAATGCAGCATGTGCGGCGCGGCCGAGGTGTCGGCAAGCGCGCGCATCCAGCGCCGTTGGTCCACCGTGTTGGCGGGAAAGTCCAGAATCACCGTTACACCCGCTGCCAGCAGGTTAAGCAGATGAGGAGCGACTGCCTGTTTCAGGCGCAACGAAAGACGAAGGTAATCGGGAATAGTCCGCAATTCTTCGGGATAGAGAACGTGCAGCCAGTCGTCCTCGGACAGAACCACGGCGCGATGCCGGGCGGCAAGGGATCTGGACAGCGTCGATTTTCCGGCTGCGATCTTGCCGCAGAGGAAATGAAGTTCCGCCTGTGTCTTGCTCATGGTTGTGGCGCCTGATTGCGCGGGACCCAATCGTCCCTCCCCCGGCATAAGGGATGTCGGAGGGAGAGGAAAACCCCGGTCAGGCGTCCTGATGCCGTTCACCTCTTGCAGACTCGGCCCAGCCTGCGTATATGGCTTGATAACAGCGGCACGTCGGGCACTGGCCCCGGGGTTCCACCGGAAAGTTCGACGGGCCGCGCGCCCGTTTTTTGTGCCCGAAAGTGGCTGATGACCCTGATGACCAACAACCTGATAGCAAAGGCCGCCATCGACCGGCGCCTGGCCGAGATTGTCGGCCCCGTGATCGAGGACCTCGGTTACGAGCTGGTGCGAATCCGTCTGATGAGCGGCAAGTCGACAACCCTTCAGATCATGGCCGACAAGCCCGATGGCGGGATCGAGGTCGATGGTTGCGCCGAAATTTCCAACGCGGTAAGCGCGACGCTGGATGTCGAGGACCCTATCCTGGACGCCTATACGCTGGAAGTGTCGAGCCCAGGCATCGACCGGCCGCTGACCCGGCTCAAGGACTTCGAGATGTTCGAAGGATATGAAGCCAAGATCGAGACCAGCGAGATGATCGACGGCCGCCGCCGGTTCCGGGGTGAGCTGGCCGGTGTCGAGGGCGACGAGGTTCTGATCAATATCGAGCAGGGCGGCGAGACGGTGACCATCGGCCTGCAATTCGACTGGCTGAGTGACGCCAAGCTGGTGCTGACCGACGACCTGATCAAGGAAATGCTGCGGCAGCGCAAGGCCGCCGGTGTGCTGAACGAAGAAGAATTCGACGAGATCGTAGAGGAAGCGCCCGAGTTGGGCGACGAGACCATGGCCCTGGACGGGTCCGAAGAGGAGACGAAGTGATGGCAATCACCTCTGCAAACCAGCTGGAGCTGTTGCAAACCGCCGAGGCCGTGGCCCGCGAAAAGATGATCGACCCCGGTCTGGTGGTCGCGGCGATGGAAGAAAGCCTCGCCCGCGCCGCCAAGAGCCGCTACGGCAGCGAGATGGACATCCGGGTGAAGATCGACCGCAAGACCGGTCGCGCCACCTTTACCCGCGTGCGCACCGTGGTTGCCGACGACGAGCTGGAGAACTATCAGGCCGAGATGACCGTCGATCAGGCGCGCCAGTACATGGCGAACCCGGAAATCGGTGACGTCTATGTCGAAGAGGTGCCGCCGGTCGAGATGGGCCGGATCGCCGCACAAAGTGCCAAGCAGGTGATCCTGCAAAAAGTGCGCGAGGCGGAACGCGATCGCCAGTACGAGGAATTCAAGGACCGTGCCGGCACCATCATCAACGGTCTCGTCAAGCGTGAAGAATACGGCAACGTCATCGTCGACGTGGGCGCGGGCGAAGCGATCCTGCGCCGCAACGAGAAGATCGGCCGCGAAAGCTATCGTCCGAACGACCGCATCCGCTGCTATGTCAAGGACGTGCGCCGCGAGCCGCGCGGGCCGCAGATCTTCCTGTCGCGCACCGCACCGGAATTCATGGCCGAGCTGTTCAAGATGGAAGTGCCGGAAATCTATGATGGCATCATCGAGATCAAGGCTGTTGCCCGCGACCCCGGTTCGCGCGCCAAGATCGCCGTAATCTCTTATGACAATTCGATCGACCCCGTGGGTGCCTGCGTCGGTATGCGCGGCAGCCGCGTGCAGGCGGTGGTGAACGAGCTTCAGGGTGAAAAGATCGACATCATCCCGTGGAACGAGGATCAGCCGACCTTCCTGGTGAACGCGCTGCAACCGGCCGAAGTGTCGAAGGTGGTGCTGGATGAAGAAGCCGGCAAGATCGAGGTTGTGGTCCCCGAAGAGCAGCTGAGCCTTGCCATCGGCCGTCGCGGCCAGAACGTGCGCTTGGCGTCGCAGCTGACCGGCCTGGACATCGACATCATGACCGAAGCCGAGGAATCGGCTCGCCGTCAGAAGGAATTCGAAAGCCGCACCAAGCTGTTCATGGAAACGCTGGACCTGGACGAATTCTTTGCCCAGCTGCTGGTGTCCGAAGGGTTCACCAACCTTGAAGAAGTCGCTTATGTCGAACAGGACGAGCTGTTGGTGATCGACGGTGTCGACGAAGGCACCGCCGAAGAGCTTCAGGCCCGCGCCCGCGACTATCTGGAGGCACAGGCCAAGGCGGCGCTGGAAAACGCACGCGCCCTGGGTGTCGAGGACAGCCTGGTCAACTTCGAGGGGCTGACACCGCAGATGGTCGAGGCGCTGGCCAAGGACGGCGTCAAGACGCTGGAAGATTTCGCAACCTGCGCCGACTGGGAACTGGCCGGTGGCTGGACCACGGTCGATGGTCAGCGGGTCAAGGATGACGGCATCCTGGAGCCCTTTGACGTGTCTCTGGAAGAGGCGCAGGACATGGTGATGACCGCCCGCGTGATGCTGGGCTGGGTCGATCCCGAAGACCTGACAGCCGATGAGGGCGACGTCGAAGACGCCGCAGACGAAGAGGAGGCCGGGGCCTGATCCCAGGCCTCGTGGAGACGGACATGACCCGTGGCGGCGCAACAAAAGACCGGCTGGACGGCCCCGAACGCAAGTGCATCGCCACGGGCGAGACACAGCCGCGTCACGGGCTGATCCGGTTCGTGGCCGGACCCGACGGCCAGGTGGTGCCCGACATCGCGGGCAAGCTGCCGGGCCGGGGCACCTATGTTGCCGCCGACCGGGCCGCGTTGAAAAAGGCCGTGGACAAGAAACTGTTTGCCCGCGGACTGAAAATGCCGGTCACGGTACCGGCGGACCTGGTGGACGAGGTCGAGCGGCAGCTGATCCGCCGGGTGGTCGAGACGATCAGCCTGGCCCGCAAGTCGGGCGCGGCGGTTTCGGGGTATGAAAAGGTCAAGACCTGGCTGGACAAGGAAGAGGCCCATGTGCTGATCCAGGCCGCCGACGGGTCGGGCCGGGGCAAGTCGAAACTGAGTACGCCGCATTTCGGCAAGTACATCGGCTGGCTGACCGCAGATGAATTGGGCATGGCCTTTGGCCGCCAAACAGTGATACATGCGGCGCTGGCCTCTGGTGGACTCGCCAAACGTGTTGTAGAGGAAGCGCAACGCCTGAAAGGGATGCGCAAAACGGATGACGGCGGCAAGGGCCGCGCGGAAGGGTAAGAAGCTTAATGAGCGATACTGACGGCAAGAAGACATTGGGTCTGCGTGGAGGTTCCCGTCCCGGGAACGTGAAACAGAGTTTCAGCCACGGACGGACCAAGAATGTCGTGGTGGAAACCAAACGCAAGCGCGTGGTGGTCCCCAAGCCGGGCGCAGGAAAGCCCACGTCCGGCGGCACCGCACAGGCGGGCGATCCGTCGCGCCGGCCGGCAGGCATCTCGGACACCGAGATGGAGCGCCGACTGAACGCGTTGAAGGCCGCCAAAGCCCGCGAATCCGAGGAAGCCGCTCAGCGCGAAGCCGAGGAAAAGGCGCGCGCCGAAGAGCGTGAACGCCGCCGGGCCGAGCAAGAGGCCAAGGAACGCGAACAGCGCGAGGCCGAACAGCGCGCCCGCGAAAAGGCGGAAGAAGAAGAACGCCAGCGTCTGGAGGCCGAAGAAGAGGCCAAGCGCGCCGCCGCGCGCACCGCAGCCGCGCAGGAAGCGCCGAAGGCCGAGCGCTCCGAACGTGCGCCCGCCGCGCCGCGCAGCGAACCGGGCGACGCCCCGCGCAAGGCCGAACGCGAGCGCGAGCGCGACCAGCGCGCGCCGCGTGGGGGCAAGACCCGCGAAGATGGCCGCCGGTCGGGCAAGCTGACGCTGAGCCAGGTGACCGACGGCGAAGGTGGTCGCCAGAAATCGCTCGCCGCGATGAAACGCAAGCAGGAACGCGCCCGCCAGAAGGCAATGGGCGGCGGCGCTGACCGGGAAAAGGTGATTCGCGACGTGCAGCTGCCCGAGGCCATCGTGGTTTCGGAATTGGCCAACCGTATGGCCGAACGCGTGGCCGACGTGGTCAAAGCGCTGATGAAAATGGGCATGATGGTCACGCAGAACCAGACCATCGATGCCGACACCGCCGAGCTGATCATCGAGGAATTCGGCCACAAGGTGGTGCGGGTTTCCGATTCCGATGTCGAGGATGTCATCACCGATGTCGCGGACAAGCCGGAAGACATGAAACCGCGGCCGCCGGTCATCACGATCATGGGTCACGTCGACCACGGCAAGACCTCTTTGCTGGACGCGATCCGCAACACCAAGGTGGTGTCGGGCGAGGCCGGTGGCATCACCCAGCACATCGGCGCCTATCAGGTGACGACCGACGGAGGTGTGACGCTCAGCTTCCTGGATACGCCGGGCCACGCCGCCTTTACCTCGATGCGGTCGCGCGGTGCGCAGGTGACGGATATCGTCGTTCTCGTCGTGGCCGCGGATGACGCGGTGATGCCGCAGACGGTCGAGGCGATCAACCACGCCAAGGCCGCCGGGGTTCCGATGATCGTGGCGATCAACAAGATCGACAAGCCCGAGGCCGACCCGACCAAGGTGCGCACCGATCTTCTGCAACACGAGGTCGTGGTCGAAGCGATGTCGGGCGAAGTGCAGGATGTCGAGGTCTCGGCCAAGACCGGCGAAGGTCTGGACGAATTGCTCGAGGCCATCGCGCTGCAAGCCGAGATCCTGGAACTGAAGGCCAACCCCGATCGTCCCGCCCAGGGCGCGGTGATCGAGGCGCAGCTTGACGTGGGCCGCGGCCCGGTCGCGACGGTCCTGATCCAGAAGGGCACGCTGCGCCAGGGCGACATCTTTGTCGTGGGCGAGCAATACGGCAAGGTCCGCGCGCTGATCAACGACAAGGGCGAGCGCGTCACCGAAGCAGGGCCTTCGGTGCCTGTCGAGGTGCTGGGCCTGAACGGCACGCCCGAGGCCGGTGACGTTCTGAACGTGACCTCGACCGAAGCGCAGGCGCGCGAAATCGCGGCCTATCGCGAGCAGGTCGCCAAGGACAAGCGCGCCGCCGCCGGGGCTGCCACCACGCTGGAACAGCTGATGGCCAAGGCCAAGGCCGACGAGAATGTCGCCGAGTTGCCGATCCTGGTGAAGGCCGACGTGCAGGGTTCTGCCGAGGCCATTGTTCAGGCGATGGAAAAGATCGGCAACGACGAGGTGCGCGTGCGCGTGCTGCATTCGGGCGTCGGTGCGATCACCGAAACCGATGTGGGCCTCGCCGAAGCATCTGGCGCGCCGATCATGGGCTTCAACGTCCGGGCCAATGCGTCAGCACGTAATACCGCCAACCAAAAGGGCGTCGAGATCCGGTATTATTCTGTGATCTATGACCTGGTTGACGACGTCAAAGCGGCCGCAAGCGGCCTGCTGAGCGCCGAGATCCGCGAGAACTTCATCGGTTACGCGACAATCAAGGAAGTCTTCAAGGTGTCCGGCGTCGGCAAGGTTGCCGGCTGTCTGGTGACCGAAGGCATTGCGCGCCGTTCGGCGGGCGTGCGCCTGCTACGTGACAACGTGGTGGTCCACGAGGGAACGCTGAAGACCCTCAAGCGGTTCAAGGACGAAGTTTCCGAGGTCCAGTCGGGTCAGGAATGCGGTATGGCATTCGAGAATTACGACGATATTCGCCCCGGCGACGTCATCGAAATCTTCGAGCGCGAGGAAGTCACCCGCACATTGGTGTGATCCGGCGAAGAACAGATCAAAAAAGGCGACCAGTTTGGTCGCCTTTTTCTTTCTTCTCCCGCCAAAAAATAAAAGTCAGGCGAGTGCAGCCGTCGGCTACCTCTCGCCAGCAAGACCTTAGTGAGTGGTGGTCTTGAAAGTCGGTTCGTCGTCAGGCGACTTCGGCCTGAACTGGGCGCCCGGTAAAGATTTGGTCGCCGACCTTTACCGATATCGTGCCGTTCGCATAGGCACGGACGAAAAGGCCCTGTATCAAAACACAACTGCCGACAGCAATTGTTCGCAGCATGTCACATCCTCCCCACGGAATTTGACACCGTTTGTATAACATAGGCGAAGCGTACAAATCATTTCAAAATTGTGTAGTAAATACTCTCTTTTGGTTACAAGAGGACAAAATGCGGGTTCCAATGTTACTGGAGTTGCAACATGGGATGATTAGATGCACGTACATTCATGCAAAAGCATCAAGAGGCAGGTTTATAGCCAATCCCTGAGAATCGGGATCAGGGGAACATCGGCCGGGGGCATTGGATAGTCCCGCAGGTCCCGGGCCCGGACCCATTTTAGCGCCTGACCTTCGCGCGATTGCGGAACGCCCTCCCATTTGCGGCAGGCAAATAGCGGCATCAGCAGGTGAAAATCGTCATAACTATGGCTGGCAAAGGTCAACGGCGCCAGGCACGAGGCCCAGGTATTGATCCCCAGTTCCTCATCCAGTTCACGAATCAAGGCGCGTTCCGGTGTTTCGCCGGGCTCGACCTTGCCGCCCGGAAACTCCCACAGACCGGCCATCGACTTGCCCTCCGGGCGCTGCGCCAGCAGCACCCGGCCGTCCACGTCGATCAGGGCGACGGCGGAAACAAGGACAGTTTTCACGACCGGTAATCCGCGTTGATCTCGATGTACCCGTGGGTCAGATCGCAGGTCCATACAGTCGTCTGCCCCTCGCCCAGCCCCAGATCGACGCCGATCACCAACTCTTGCCCCTTCATATAGGCGGCGGCCTCGGCCTCTTGGTAGTTGGGGCTGACCCAGCCTTTTTCCGCCACCAGGATATCGCCAAAGGAAATGCTGAGCAGATCGCGGTCGGCGGCGGCGCCGGATTTGCCGATGGCCATGACGACACGGCCCCAATTGGGATCCTCGCCCGCAATCGCGGTCTTGATCAGCGGCGAATTGGCGATAGCCATGCCGTGCACCTTTGCATCGGCATCAGAGGCCGCGCCGGTCACCCGGATCTCGACGAATTTCGTGGCACCTTCGCCGTCGCGCACGACCTGCTTGGCCAGGTCCAGCATCACGTCTTCGAGCCCTGCGGCGAACTCGGCATTGCCGGTCGCATCAACCCCCGAGGCACCGGTCGCGGCCAACAACAACGTGTCCGAGGTCGAGGTATCACTGTCCACGGTGATGCAGTTGAAAGTCCGGTCGGTCATCGCCGACAGCATGGACTGAAGCGCGCCCTGTTCGACGCGGGCATCGGTGAAGATATAGACCAGCATCGTCGCCATGTCGGGCGCGATCATGCCCGAACCCTTGGCAATCCCCGCGATCTTGACGGTCTTGCCGTCGATCCCGACCGTCTTGCTGGCTCCCTTGGGGAAGGTGTCGGTCGTCATGATGGCGCGCGCCGCCTCTTCCAACGCGTCAGGGCGCAGCGTCGCGTTCAGCTCGCCCAGCTTGGCCACAATGCGCTCGTGCTTCATCGGCTCGCCAATGACTCCGGTCGAAGAGGTAAAGACCCGTTCGACCGGCACGCCGGTGACTTCGGCCACCGCACGGGTGACCTCGGCCACCGAGGTCTGGCCGTAGTGGCCAGTAAAAGCATTGGAATTGCCCGAGTTGACCACGATAGCCGCCGGTCCGTCACTGGCACCGCCGATCTTGGCCTGGCAATCCAGCACCGGGGCCGAGCGCGTGGCCGAGCGGGTGAACACACCCGCGACCGAGGTGCCGGGATCCATCACCGCCATCATCACGTCGGTACGACCCTGATAGCGCACACCGGCGGCGATGGTGGCCAGACGCAGGCCACCGATTTCCGGCAAAGACGGGAAACTGGCAGGTGCCAGCGGAGAAACCTTGGTTATCTTGGCCATTTCAGAGGATCACTCCTGCACGAGTTCGAATTGACGCAGCACATCCGGGCCGATGCCGCTGAGATCGGGTTTTTCGATATTGCCGTCACGGGTCAGGTCGGCCAGACGCGCTTCGATTGCATCCTGTTGGATCTGACCGGCAAGCTCTTCGCGCACCTCGTCCAGTTCGGGCGCGGTCGATTTGCGCTTGTCGTTGAGCTTGATGACATGCCAGCCGAACTGGGTCTGCACCGGGGCCGAAACCTTGCCGACCTCAAGCTCAATCACCGCAGCCTCGAACTCGGGCACCATGGCACCGGCGCCAAACCAGCCCAGCTCGCCACCGTTGGGGCCGGACGGGCCGGTCGATTTCTCGCGTGCGGTGGCGGCGAAATCGGCACCATTGTCGATCAGGTCCTTCACAGCGTTGGCCTCGTCCTCGGACGGCACCAGGATATGAGACGCATTGAATTCGTCCTCGCCGAACCCGTCGGCATATTTGGCATCGTAAGCGGCCTGAAGCGCCTCGTCGGTAGTGACCGAGGACATGATCTGCTCGATGGTTTCGCCTGCCAGCAGCGAGCGTTCCTCGTTCTCCAGAGACAGCGCGACCTGACGGGGCAAGTTGCCGCTCTGCACCTGTTTTAGCAGGGTCTGCTGGATCAGCTGGTCGAGAATACCGTCGAACAGCACCTCGTCTGGCAGCTGCTGGTACTGCTGCGGCAGGGTGGCCCGCGCGACGATCAGGTGGCCCAGCGTGATCTCTTCGCCATTGACGCGGGCAACCACTGTGTCGGCCTCGGCCTTGGTCTCGGCCGAGACCGGCAGGGCCAGGACCAGCGCAAGCGCCAGCGATGGCAGGAAAGTGAGACCTTTGGGCATTGAATTCATCCTATTCACGGGCCGCGACGGGGCACGGCGTTGACACTCTGGAGCCTGCCGCTTACATCGCTTGAAGCCTTTGACAGGACCGCCTTCACCCCCCGTATCTATGGGTTGCGCACATGGCGGGCAAGCCTGTCGTAACCATGACCGAACAGATCCGCTGGAGTGCATATGCTGGGACTTGGAACGCTTGCTAAAAAGGTGTTCGGAACACCGAACGACCGCAAGATCAAGGCAACCCGCCCGGTGATCGCCCGGATCAATGGGTTGGAAGAGGAATTCGCCAAACTGTCCGACGACGGGCTGAAGGCGAAAACCGAGGAGCTGCGCAAGCGCGCCCTGGACGGCGAGAGCCTGGACGATCTGTTGCCCGAGGCATTCGCCAACTGCCGCGAGGCGGCCCGTCGCGCGCTGGGTCTGCGGGCCTTTGACGTGCAGCTGATGGGCGGGATGTTCCTGCATCAGGGCAATATCAGCGAAATGAAGACGGGCGAAGGCAAGACGCTGGTCGCCACCTTCCCCGCCTATCTGAACGCGCTGACCGGCAAGGGCGTGCATGTGGTCACGGTGAACGAATACCTGGCCAAGCGCGACTCGGAATGGATGGGCAAGGTGTTCGCCGCGCTTGGCATGACCACCGGCGTGATCTGGTCGGGCCAGCCCGACGACCAGAAGATGGCCGCCTATCAAAGCGACATCACCTATGCCACCAACAACGAGCTTGGCTTCGACTATCTGCGCGACAACATGAAGGGCGAGTTGAGCGAGGTCTATCAGAAGCAGCACAATTTCGCGATCGTGGACGAGGTCGACTCGATCCTGATCGACGAGGCCCGCACGCCGCTGATTATCTCAGGCCCGGCGCAGGACCGGTCGGAACTTTACGTCGCCATCGACGCGCTGCTGCCCTCGCTGTCCGAGGGTCACTACGAACTGGACGAAAAGACTCGCAACGTCACCTTTACCGACGAGGGCAACGAGTTTCTGGAGGCGCAGCTGGTCGCGCGTGGCCTGCTGCCCGATGGGCAGTCGCTTTATGACCCTGAAAGCACGACCATTGTGCATCACGTCAACCAGGGGCTGCGGGCGCACAAGCTGTTCCAGCGCGACAAGGATTACATCGTCCGCGATGGCGAGGTTGTGCTGATCGACGAATTCACCGGCCGCATGATGCCTGGCCGCCGGTTGTCGGACGGGCTGCATCAGGCCATCGAAGCCAAGGAAAACGTCCAGATCCAGCCCGAGAACGTGACGCTGGCCAGCGTGACCTTTCAGAACTATTTCCGCCTCTACGACAAGCTGGCCGGGATGACCGGCACCGCCCTGACCGAGGCCGAGGAATTTGCCGAGATCTATGGCCTGGGCGTTGTCGAAGTGCCCACCAACAGGCCGATTGCGCGTAAGGACGAGGACGACCAGGTCTATCGCACAGCGGCCGAGAAATACGCCGCCATGATCGCCGAGACCAAGAAGGCGCATGAAAAGGGGCAGCCAGTGCTGCTGGGCACCACCTCGATCGAGAAATCAGAGATGCTGAGCCAGATGCTGACCAAGGAAGGCATCGCGCACAACGTCCTGAACGCCCGTCAGCACGAGCGCGAGGCGCAGATCGTGGCCGAAGCAGGCCGGTTCGGCGCAGTGACCATCGCCACCAACATGGCCGGTCGCGGCACCGACATCCAACTGGGCGGCAACGTCGAGATGAAGGTGCTGGAAGCCCTGGCCGAGAACCCCGAGGCAGACCCGGTCGAGCTGCGCGCCGCCGAAGAGGCCCGTCACGCCGAGGAAAAGCAAAAGGTGCTGGACGCCGGCGGCCTGTTCGTCATGGCATCGGAACGGCACGAAAGCCGCCGCATCGACAACCAGCTGCGCGGCCGTTCCGGCCGCCAAGGTGACCCGGGCCGCACGGTGTTCTACCTTAGCCTCGAAGACGACCTGATGCGCATTTTTGGGTCGGAACGGCTGGACAAGGTGCTGACCACGCTGGGCATGAAGGAAGGTGAGGCGATTATTCACCCTTGGGTGAACAAGTCGCTGGAGCGCGCCCAGGCCAAGGTCGAAGGCCGCAACTTTGACATGCGCAAGAACGTGCTGAAGTTCGACGACGTGATGAACGACCAGCGCAAGGTGATCTTTAGCCAGCGGCGCGAGATTATGGCGGCCGAGGATCTGTCCGAGATCGTGGCTGACATGCGCGAACAGGTGATCGACGACCTGATCGACGAATTCATGCCGCCCAAGAGCTATGCCGATCAATGGAACACGCACGGGCTTTATGCCGCGGTGATCGAGAAGTTGGGTATCGACGTCCCGGTCATCGAATGGGCCGCCGAAGAGGGCGTTGACGACGACGAGATCCGCGATCGTCTGATCAAGGCCGGCAACGAGTTCATGGAAAAGAAGGCTGCCGACTTTGGCGCCGAGAACATGCGCAATGTCGAAAAGCAGGTTCTGTTGCAGACTATCGACAGCAAATGGCGCGAACACCTGCTGAAGCTGGAGCACCTACGCTCGGTCGTGGGCTTCCGCGGCTATGCGCAGCGCGACCCGCTGAACGAATACAAGAACGAAAGCTTCCAGCTGTTCGAGGGACTTCTGGACAGTCTGCGCGAAACCGTGACGCAGCAATTGTCGCGGGTGCGGATGCTGACCGAAGAGGAACAGCGCCAGATGATGGCGCAGATGCTGGCCCAGCAGGCTCAGGTGCAACAAGCCGGCCAGCGCGCCGAAGAGATCGCCGAGGCCAAGGCCTCGGGCGATGCGCGCCCCGGTTTTGACGAGGCAAATCCTGATACCTGGGGCAACCCGGCGAGGAACGATACCTGCCCCTGCGGATCAGGCAAGAAGTTCAAGCATTGCCATGGTCGCCTAGCCTGAGGCCGACCCCCACTGACACAATGACTCCCACAGGCGGCCATATCTTGGCCGCCTTTGTTTTCGACACTCCAGACGGGATATCGGGTGATGGAGTGCGGAAATGGCGAGAAAGAATCGCAAGATCCTGACAGCGGGCGGAACAGTGCTGTGTGCGGCACTTATCGGGTTTCTGATGCAACAAAACGCCGCCCGCGAGACGCGACAACTTGCTCCGCGCAAGGCGGTCATCCAGCAGGCGGTTCAGCAGCCCGAAGCCGTGACCGATGTCCAGGACCACGCGGTGACACGGGCCGTGGGCCTGTCGCTGGCCGCCGCATCCGTCGAAATGAGCCAGCCAGGCCGCCTGCCTGCGCCCGCGCTGGAACAGGTCAGCCCGTTTCCGGTCAAGGGCGAGGTTCTGCCGGAAACGCCGCTGGATCCCACTGAACCGCAATTGGGCTGCGCGATTCAGGCGGTGGCCGAGCCCGCCCCCATGGCCAGCGCCAAGCTTTCGGTCAGCGCCCCATGCTATGGCAACCAGCGGGTTACCGTGCATCACAGCGGCCTGATCTTTACCGAAACGACCGACGACGCGGGCAACCTGGCTGTGACGGTGCCGGTCCTGTCGGCGGATGCGGTTTTTGTTGTAGCCTTGCAGAACGGCCGCGGCGCCGTGGCCACAACCCGGGTCGAGGACCTGAATCAGATTGCCCGCGTAGCCGTTCAGTGGTCGGGCGCGGCGGGACTTCAGTTGCATGCACGCGAATTCGGGGCATCTTATGGAGACACCGGTCACGTATGGGCCGACACCACCGCCAAGGGGCACGGTCAGGTGGTGCGCCTTGGCGAACCCGGCACACTGGCGCCGCAATTCGCGGAAATCTACAGCTTCCCATCCGCTGACAGCCCAGTCAGCGGAACCATCGCTTTGTCGCTCGAAGCAGAGGTCGCGGCGACCAATTGTGGCCGGGACATTTCAGCGCAATCCATCGAGTTGCGCGGTGACGGAACGCTTGGAACCCATGATCTGGTGTTGTCCATCCCCGATTGTTCTGCGGCCGGTGATTTTCTGGTGTTGAATAATCTGATCGAAGACCTGAAGATTGCCGCCAAATGATCCGCAGGTAATTTCAGGTTCCCCATGAATTTGTTCCGTGCGGCGGCTCTCGCCGCACTTTCCTTTGTACCGGCCGGCCCTTGTGCCGCGCAGGACATCACGCTCACCTCGCATGACGGCAAGGTCGAGATCACCGGAACCCTTCTGGGTTTCGATGGCGAGTTCTATCGGGTTGAAACCCGATACGGAGCGCTGACCGTGGACGGGTCCGGGGTCACTTGCGATGGCCCCGCCTGCCCCAGCTTGACCGACTATATCGCAGAGTTGACGCTCAGCGGCTCCTCTACCATGGCCGAAGTGCTGCTCCCCGCCCTGATCGAAGGCTTTGCCCTGCGCAATCGCTATCAGACGCGGCGCGAAACCGAGGATGAAACGCGGTTCAGCTATCTCCTGTTCCAAAACGACTCGAGGCGTCCCCAAGCCGTGTTTTCGTTTCGCGTGACTACCACCGACGAAGGCTTTGCCGATCTTCTGGCCGACGAGGCCGACTTGGTTATGGCCCTGCGCGAGATCCGTCCCGAGGAGCGCAGGCGGGCGCTCGAACTCGGCCTGGGCGACATGACCGACAACAACCGCTCACGGGTTCTGGCGCTGGATGCGATGGTGCCCGTGGTGGCGCCGGCCAATCCCGTACAAAGCATCTCGATGCCGATGCTGGCGCGTGTATTTGCCGGTGAAATCGACAACTGGGCGGTCCTGGGCGGACCCGATGCACCCATCGCGCTGCATCTACCAACCGCCGGATCCGGCCTGGCGCAGGCGGTCGAGGATCTCCTCCTGGCCCCGGTCCGCAAGACGCTTCCCGATGACGTGGTCCGCCACAACCGCTCCAGCCTTCTGTCCCGCGCCGTCACTATCGACCCGTTTGCTATCGGTATCTCCAGCTTTGCCGAGACTGGTACCGCACGAGCGCTGACTTTGACCGGGGATTGCGGCTTTTCACTGGCGGCAACCCGTCGCAACATCAAGACCGAGGATTACCCACTGAACTCGCCGATGTTTCTCTATATGCCCGCGCGACGCCTGCCGAAGGTAGCGCGCGAGTTTCTGGCCTATATGCGCAGCCCGGCCGCCCAGATCGTTATCCGCCGCGCCGGTTTTGTCGATCAAGCGCCCGAACTGATTTCCGTCGCGGGACAGGGCAACCGTCTGGCCAATGCCATCGCCGCCGCCGGGGTAGAGGTGCCGCTGACCGAACTGCAACGGCTGGTCTCGACCCTGTCGGGAATGCAGCGGCTCAGCCTGTCTTTCCGGTTCGAAACCGGCTCTTCACGCCCCGACGCGCAATCGCGCACCAATATCGCGCAACTGGCGCAGGCACTGGAAAGTGGCGCATATGACGCACGCCAGCTGCTTTTTGTGGGGTTCAGCGACGGCGATGGCGCTGCCGAGGGCAACGCCCGCATCGCCCTGAAACGGGCCGAGGCGGTGCGTGACGCGGTGTTGCAGGCGGCCGAAACGCTTGACCTGGCGCGGGTCGAGATCTCGGTCGATGCTTTTGGAGAGGCGCTGCCGATGGCCTGCGATGACAGCGACTGGGGCCGTCAAGTCAACCGCCGGGTCGAGGTCTGGGTGAAATGACCCTTCATTCCGCCTGAAATACTCCGGGGGAGGTGACAAAATTCTACGAATTTTGCACCGGGGGCAGAGCCCCCTAAAGATATCCTTCGGCACGAAAGCTCAGCTCGACCGATTTACCGATGATCAGATGGTCATGCAGCGTAAGGCCCAATGCCTCGCAGGCAGAGCGGATCCGCGTCGTCATGTCGATATCTGATTGCGACGGGGTCGGGTCCCCTGATGGGTGGTTGTGTACCAGGATCAGCGCCGAGGCGTTCAGCTCCAGCGCCCGCTTGGCCACCTCGCGCGGATAGACCGGCACGTGATCGACCGTCCCGCGCGCCTGTTCCTCATCCGCGATCAGCACATTCTTGCGGTCGAGATAGAAGACCCGGAACTGCTCGGTCTCACGATGGGCCATGGTGGTGTGGCAATAATCCAGCAGCGCGTCCCAGCTGGAGATCACCTGCCGCTGCATCACCCGTGCGCGGGCCATCCGGTGGGCGCTGGCCTCAAGTATCTTGAGGTCGGTGATCACCGCCTCGCCCACGCCCTTGACCTCGGCCAGCCGTTCCGCCGGGGCGGTCAGCACCCGGTTGAAATCGCCAAACGTATCAAGCAGCAGCCGCGCCAGCGGTTTCACGTCCTGGCGGGGGATCGAGCGGAACAGCACCAGTTCTAGTAGTTCGTAATCCGGCAGCGCCGCAGCGCCGCCGGCCATGAACCTGTCCCGCAGCCGCTTGCGATGGTCCCGGATATAGGACGGCAACCGCCCCGAAGGCAGCGGCATCTCCGGCGCTTCGTCCATTTCGAACAGCATCGGGGCCTCGGACAGACCAGTCTGGCGCATGGCAATCAGCCTCGCCCCGAATCGCTTTCCGAAAGGTTAACGCTCGCCCGCCATCCGCCGGGTCGCCCGCCGCATCGCCAGATGCAGCAGCACCGACAGCACCCCCAGTGTCAGCATCGCGGCAAACATCAGGTCCGTCTTGGCGCGGCCATTGGCCAGGAGCATCAGGTAGCCCAGCCCCTTTGACGCGCCCACCCATTCACCGATCACCGCGCCGATCGGCGCATAGACCGCCGCCAGTCGCAGGCCCGAGGCGAGTTCCGGCAGCGCTGCCGGCACCCGGATATGCCAGAGCACCGCGCGCGGGCTGGCTTGCATGGTGCGGGCAAGGTCCAGATATCCCACAGGCGTCCGCATCAGCCCGTCGAAGAATGCCGCCGTGATCGGGAAATAGATGATCAGCACCGCCATCGCCACCTTGGACCACAACCCATAGCCCAGCCACAGCGTCAGGATCGGCGCCAGTGCAAAGACCGGCAACGCCTGGGTAAAGACCAGCATCGGCTGCACCAGCACCCGCGCGATCCGCGAACTGGCCAGTTGCAGCGCCGTCGTCACGCCCAGCACCGCGCCGCAGGCAAGGCCGATCAGAACCTCCAGCGCCGTCACCGCCGTATGCTCGGCGATCAGCCAGCGGTTCTGCCACCAGGCTTCGGCGACCAGCACCGGCCCCGGCAGGATGAAGCGCGGCAGGTCGGTCAGGCTCACCGCTGCCTGCCAGATCGCCAAAGCAAAAAGGGTTGCCGCAACAGCGGGGAGCCAGCGCGTCATCGCCCGCCCTCCCGCAGCATCCGGAGCAGCGCAGCCTGACACTCCAGCGTCGCACCGTCATCCACCGCGCGCGGCATCTCTGCCGTTGGCGGTGCAACCGCGGTCAGCCCCCCGGCGGCCATCACCTGGATCGAATGACCCAACCGAGCCGCTTCTGCCGGGTCGTGGGTCACCAGCAGCACCGTCCGCCCGGCCAGCAGCTCGGCGGCAAGCTCCTGCATGTCCGCGCGGGTCCGGGCATCGAGGGCCGAGAACGGTTCGTCCAGCAGCACTACCGGCTTGTCCTCCATCAGGGTGCGCGCCAGCGCCACCCGCTGGCGCTGACCACCGGACAGCTCTGCCGGGCGTTTGGCGGCGTGATCGCTCAGCCGTACCCGGCGCAGCAAATCGTTCAGCCGCACGCGGTCCACCTGTTCTCCCCGCAGCCGCGCGCCCAGCGCAACGTTCTGCGCGACGGTTGCCGAGGGCAACAGCAGGTCGTCCTGCGCCATATAGGCCACTCGCGCCACCACCGGAGAATCATCCGACGCGGTGATCGTACCGCTGAACTCCGCCCCGGTCTCCAGCCCCGCGATCAACCGCAACACCGTCGACTTGCCGACGCCGGACCCACCCAAGAGGCAGGTCCATTGCGCCGCCTCCAACCGCAATGTCAGCGGCGCGAACAGGGGCGCACAGTCGATGCTGGCGCTACCGATGAGGGTGATCGCGGGGGCCGGTGTCACGGTGTCAGCCCCATCTGCCAGAAACCAACTTCAAGCTCGGTCGCGGTGCAGAAGGTCCGGCACAGCCGGCCCCAACGGGGTGAGGTTTCGAAATCGGGGCCAATTCGCCTTGTTAGAGCCTGATCCATCAGTTTACCCACCGCCTTGCAGGCAGTTTGATAGTCAGGCCCGGCATAGGTATCAATCCAGCTCTTGTAGCAATCACTCGTCGCATCTGCCGCCAGCCGCACGCCGATTTCGCCATAGCCCATGACACAGGGCGCCAGCGCCGCCAGCAAATCGGCCAGATCACCGCTATACCCGGCCTCGAGCACGAAGCGGGTATAGGCGAGGTTTTCGGGCCGCTCGGGCGTGGCGAACAGCTCGTCCTTCGAGATCCCGGCCGCCTCGCACACCCCAATATGGAGCTGCATCTCCTCGGCCAACAGCGTGTTCACGGTGCCGACGGCGGCGAGCATTTCGGCATGGGTCTGGCCCTTGACCACCGCCAGCGCCCAGGCGCGGGCGAAGTGAATCAGGAACACGTAGTCCTGCCGCAGATAGTGCAGGAAAGCATCATGCGGCAGCCTGCCGTCCTTCATCCCCTCGACAAAGGCGTGGCGGGTATAATCCCGCCACGGCTGGCCAGCCGCCGCACGCATTAGGCCAAAGGCGCGGCCATAGTCCGGCGCGCTCATTCAGCGCTCACGTCGATGACGATGGCCGAGACCGGATTGACACTGTCAATCAGGCCGGTGTCCTTCAGGAACGCCTCGAACCGGGCATAGCGGCCCGCGTCGAACCCGGCGGGACGCAGCGCAAAGCGCGGCAGTGTATCGGCCCAGGCGCGCTTGTTCAGCTCATCCTGCAACTCGGGCGAAGTGGCCGAGAAGACCTCCCAGCTGGCCTGCGGGTTGTTGACGATGAACTGCGTCGCCTTCTCGGTCGCCTCAAGGAAGCGGGCGATCTTGTCGGCATCCATCCGGTCAGGGTTGGCGACGTAGATCAGCTCGTCATAGGACGGCACGCCCTCCTCCTCGATATAGAAGCAGCGGCCCGGCACCCCTTCGATATCCATCTGATTCAACTCGAAATTCCGGTAAGCACCGATCACCGCGTCGACCTGACCGCTCATCAAGGCGGGCGAAAGCGAGAAGTTGACGTTGATCATCTCGACATCGCTCAGGGCAACACCGTATTTGCCCAGAACCGTGATCAGGATCGCCTCTTCGACACCGGCGACAGAGAAGCCGATCTTCTTTCCCTTGAGGTCTGCGGGCGATTTGATCGGGCCGTCCTCTAGCACCAGAAGGCAGTTGAGCGGCGTGGCGACCAGAGTGCCGACCCGTTTCAGCGGCAGCCCCTCGTGGATTTGCAGGTGCAGTTGCGTCTGATAGCTGACTGCCAGATCGGCCTGACCTGCGGCCACCAGGCGCGGCGGGGCAGAGGGGTCGGCAGGGGCCACGATTTCCACTGTTAGACCCTGTTCTGCGAAATATCCCTTTTCCTGTGCCACGATGATCGGGCCGTGGTCGGGGTTGATGAACCAATCCAAGAGAAGGGTCATCTTATCCTGCGCCAATGCGGGCGTTGCGGCCAGCAGTGCCAGTGCAGTTACCAGGTGTTTCATGTCGCGTTTCCTTTCATGATGTGGCGGCCGCGACGAGGACGATCTCGCCGGGCCAATCCGGTTGCAACCGCTCTGCCATGCGCCAGGCCCGGAGGCCGGTGGCGCAGCACAAAGCCAGTCGTTTTTTATTGTTAGTGTCTGTCATTAATATTTCGGATGTCGTCATGCGCCGTGCAGATGGATGCGCCGGATGCGGCGCTTCCGCCTCGGATCGCAGTTCGAAAATGAGGTCATCGGCTGTCAGTTCCGAAGGCGCGACAAAGCGGAAAGCGGTGACCGGTTCCGGCGCGGCGTCGAAGCGAAACGTACTGTTCCGCCAGGTTTGCGCGTCGATCTGCACCATCTGGCCAAGGGGCGAAGGTTCCAGGCCGAGAAGCACCGAAAGCGCCATTTGCGCCTGAATAGAGCCTAATACGGAGACAACCGGCCCCAACACGCCAGCAGTTGCGCAACTGGCCGCACTGTCCGGTGCCTCGGGGAAGACCGCGCGCAGGCTGGGCGCACCGCCGCAGAAGCCGCCCGCATAGCCGCCGAGTCCCAGAACCGAGGCGCTGATCAGCGGTTTGCCCAGCGCTAAACAGGTGTCGCTGAGCAGATAGCTGGCGGCATAGCTGTCGGCGCAATCCAGCACCAGATCGGCGTTTTGACTGTTTTGTACCACGTTTTCAGGGGTGATTGACCGTTTTGTACCGGTCACAACATTTCCGGAATTGAGCGCGAGGCAGCGTTCGGCGGCGACCTCGGCCTTGGCCCGGCCGACGTCGGCCTCGGTGTACAGCGTCTGGCGGTGCAGGTTCGACAGCTCGATCGCGTCACCGTCAAAGACATCGATGCGCCCCACCCCTGCCCCGGCAAGGATCGGCAGCGCGGGCGCCGCCAGCCCCCCGGCCCCGACCACCAGCACGCGGGCGGCGGCGAGCCGGGCCTGGCCCTCGGCCCCGACCTGCGGCAGCATCATCTGGCGGGCATAACGGCTCATCTGGTGGCCTCGACCCATTGGCGCACCCGTGCCTCGGGGTCGGCGTTCAAAGTGATGTCGGTGACGACCGAGACGATATCGGCCCCGGCGGCCAGAACGCCCGGCGCACGCTCGACACTCATGCCGCCGATACCGACCAGCGGGATGGAACCTACTCGCGCTTTCCATTCGGTGACGCGCGGCAGGCCCTGCTGATGCCATTTCATCTGTTTCAGGATGGTCGGATAGACCGGGCCAAGGGCCACATAGTCGGGATCCATTCCCAGCACCCGCTCCAGTTCGTCATCGTCATGAGTGGAGACGCCCAGCCGCAGACCCGCCTTGCGGATCGCGGGCAGATCGGCCTCGTCCAGATCCTCTTGCCCCAGATGCAGCCAGTCGCAGCCCGCGTCGATCGCAACCTGCCAATAGTCGTTGATGACCAGCACCGCACCATGCGCGCGGCAAAGGTCGCGCGCGGTGGCAATCTCGGCGCGGATCACTGCGTCGGGCTGGTCCTTGATCCTGAGTTGCACCAGCTTGACCCCCAGTGGCAGCATCCGGCGCAGCCAGTCGGTATGGTCGAAGATCGGATAGAAACGGTCGAGCGTCATGACAGGAATGCCTTTCCGATCACAGGGGTCGAGGCGCTGGCCATATCGCGCGCCTCGATCGGGTCGGCGCGATGCGCCAGTTGCCCGGCCTCGATCGCCAGCGCCATGGCACGTGCCATATCTGCCGGGTCGCCCGCGCGGGCCACGGCGGTATTGAGCAGGACGGCGTCATAGCCAAGCTCCATCGCGCGGGCGGCATGGCTGGGCAGGCCGATGCCTGCATCGACCACCAGCGGCACATCGGGAAACTCGGCCCGCATGGCGCGCAGCGCATATTCGTTGTTCAGCCCCCGGCCCGAGCCGATAGGAGCGCCCCAGGGCATCAGCACCTCGCACCCCGCCGCCAACAGGCGCTCGCCGACGATCAGGTCGTCGGTGGTGTACGGGAACACCTGAAACCCGTCCTCGGTCAGGATGCGCGCGGCCTCGACCAGGCCGAAGACATCCGGTTGCAGGCTGTCGGTATGGCCGATCAGCTCCAGCTTGATCCAGGGCGTGCCGAACACCTCGCGCGCCATATGGGCGGTGGTCACCGCCTCTTTCACCGTGTGGCAGCCGGCGGTGTTGGGCAGGATCAGCACGCCAAGGTCGCGGATCATCGACCAGAATGTCTGTCCGGCACCGGATTCGCGCCGCAGCGACACGGTGGCCACGCCCGCCCCGCTGGCGCGAAACGCCTGTTCCAGGATCGCGGGGCTGGGATATTGCGCGGTGCCCAGCATCAGCGGGTTCGGCAATTCGGTTCCGTAGAAAGCACGCATGTCTCAGCCCCCCTGCATCGGGGCGAGCACCTCGACCCGGTCGCCATCGTGGAGCCGATGCGCGCCGCGCAGGGACGAGGGCACAAAGCTTTCGTTCACCGCAGTAGCAACGCGGCCTGACAGGCCGCATTCGACCAGCAGTGCGGAAAGGGTTTCGGACTCGACCTCGCGCGGCTCGCCATTAAGCACGATCTTCATCGACCAACTCCGTATGTGTGTTGCTGAGCGCCAGATCCGCGACCCCCTGCGCCAGCGCGGGCGCCAGAAGATAACCGTGGCGATAGAGGCCATTGGCATAGATTACCCGCCCCAACCGCCGGATGCGCGGCAGGTTGTCGGGAAAGGCCGGGCGCAGATCGACGCCGATTTCCAGCACCTCGGCCTCGCCAAAGGCGGGGTTCAGGGCATAGGCGGCGCTAAGGAGTTCCAGCATCGAGCGCGCGGTGATACGGCCGCTGTCCTCGCTCTCGATCATCGTCGCGCCCAGCATGTAGACATGGTCGCTGCGCGGTACGACGTAAAGCGGCATGCGCGGGTGCAACAGACGAACGGGCCGTGTTAGAGCCACATCCGGCGCGCGGATGACCAGCATCTCTCCCTTGACGCCGCGCAGGTCGTGCAGCACCTCGCGCGCGTGCAGGCCACGACAGTCGATGGCATTCTCCAGCCCGGCGGGGGCGGGTTTGCGGTGAAACGCAGCCCCCTTGTCGATGAGGCCGCGATAAAGGTCCGAGAGCGCGCGACGCGGGTCCAGATGCGCCTCGTCTGGGAAATGGAGACCCTTTGAGAAGGCAGTGAGATCAGGCTCTAACTCAGTAATTTCGGCGCGATTGACCTCGGCAAACCCTTCGGTCCGGCGGGCAAAGCGGCGCAGGTCCGCCAGGTCGCGCGGGTTGGCGACCACGAGCGTGCCGCGCCGGGTGACCGTTGTGTGCTTCGCCCACCAGGCGATGGCCTGCTGACCCAGGCGCAACACCGGTTCTTCGGCGTTTTCATACTCGCACCAGGGCGCCAGCATGCCGCCCGCCCACCAGCTGCACCCATGCGGGCCAGGCGGGCCGGAGGGGTCGAACACCTGCACCTGTGCGCCGCGCGCGACCAGTTCGGTCGCTACCGCCAGGCCGGCAACGCCCGCGCCTATGACCGACCAAAGCGTCATGCGGGCCGGACCCGATGGAAATGATGCACCGGGCCGTGGCCGTGGCCCACTTGCAGATCGTCGGCAGCGATTATCGCGCCTTGCAGATAGGTATGCGCCTCTTGCACCGCGCATTTCAGCGGCAGACCCTTGGCCAGACCGGCGGCGATCGCCGAACTGAGCGTGCATCCGGTGCCATGGGTGTTCTTCGTTGCCCGGCGCGGCGCGGTAAGCTCGGCCCGCACGCCCGCAGGTGTCACCAGCAGATCATGGCACACCGTGCCCCGGCCATGACCGCCCTTCATCAGAACGGCGCCCGCGCCCAGGGCGAGCAACGCCTGGGCCTGAGCGACCATGTCATCCGGGCTGTCGGCATCCGCGACCCGCAACAGGCGCGCGGCCTCGGGCAGGTTCGGCGTCAGCAGGGTTGCGCGCGGCAAGAGCCGGTCACGCAGGTTGGCCACCGCCGCCTCGGCCAAAAGCGCATCGCCTGATTTCGCCACCATCACCGGGTCCAGCACGATGGGCCCGTCAAACCCGGCGATAGCATCGGCCACGGTGCTGATGATCTCGGGCGTCGCCAGCATGCCGATCTTGATCGCCTTCACGTTAAGATCGTCCAGAACCGCGTCGATCTGTGCCCGGATCACCTGCGCCGGGATGCCGTGTACCGACGTCACCGCGCGTGTGTTCTGCGCGGTCACCGCCGTGATGACCGAGGCACCATAGACGCCCAGCGCCGACATCGTCTTGAGGTCGGCCTGGATGCCCGCGCCGCCGCCGCTGTCGGACCCCGCAATCGTCAGGGCAATCGCCGTCATATCCGTCACTCCGGTTCGGGGGCAACGGGGGCATGGAAAACGTCCGAAAGTGCGAGACCGTTCCCTACGCCGGTATTGCCCGGATCAGGTTCGATGGGTTGACGCAATCGCGCCTCTCAGCCCCACACAGGGCACCCCAACGGTTGGCCGGACAATCTCAGGTGACGCGACGACAATCAAGAGCGAATCGTTACAAAAAAGGCGAGCACCGTATGGCGCCCGCCCTTGTCTTCATTTCGCTGAAAATACTCCGGGGGAGTCGCCGTCAGGCGACGGGGGCAGCGCCCCCTAGCCTTTCATCCCATCCCAGAACGACTTGACCGAGGAAAAGAAGCTCTTGGTCTCGGGATTGTTATCCTCGCTCAACTCCTCGAACTCGCGCAGCAGGTCCTTTTGCTTGCTGGTCAGGTTGACGGGGGTTTCCACCGCCAGTTCGATGAACATGTCGCCGATACCGCCGCCGCGCAGGGCGGGCATGCCCTTGCCGCGCAGGCGCATCTGACGGCCCGATTGGCTGCCTGCGGGCACCTGCACCCGGCCACGGCCGCCGTCGATGGTCGGCACCTCGATGGCGCCGCCCAGCGCCGCCTTGGCCATGCTGACCGGCACCCGGCAATAGAGGTTCACGCCGTCGCGTTCGAACAGGTCGTGCTTGGTCACCTCGACAAAGATATAGAGATCGCCCGGCGGACCGCCGCGCATCCCGGCCTCGCCCTCACCGGCCAGGCGGATGCGGGTACCGGTTTCGACGCCTGCGGGAATGTTCACGCTGAGCGAGCGGTCCTTTTCGACCCGGCCTGCGCCGCGGCAGGATTTGCACGGGTTCTTGATGATCTGACCCAGGCCGGAACAGGTGGGACAGGTGCGTTCAACGGTAAAGAACCCCTGTTGCGCCCGCACCTTGCCCATGCCCGAACAGGTCGGGCAGGTGGTAGGCTCAACCCCGCCTTCGGCGCCGGTCCCTTCGCAGGCCGAACAGCTGACGGCGGTGGGCACGTTGATGGTTTTTTGCATGCCCGAGAAGGAATCCTCGAGTGTGACCCGCAGATTATATCGCAGGTCCGAGCCGCGCGCGGCGCGGCGCCCGCCGCCAGCGCCACCGCGCTGGCCCATGAAATCGCCGAACAGATCCTCGAACACGTCCGAAAACGCGCTGGAGAAATCGCCGCCGCCGAAACCGCCACCGGGCCGTGCACCCGCACCGGTGCCGTTTTCGAACGCGGCATGGCCGAACCGGTCATAGGCTGCCTTTTTGTCGGCGTCCTTGAGAATGTCGTAAGCCTCGTTCGCTTCCTTGAACTTGGCCTCGGCCTCGGGATTGTCCTTGTTGCGGTCGGGGTGCAGTTCCTTGGCCTTGGTGCGGAAGGCCTTCTTGATCTCGTCCGCCGACGCGCCCTTGGACACACCGAGCACGTCGTAATAGTCGCGTTTTGACATCCGATTTTCCTTCTGCCTCAACGAATGCGGGCCGGTCCGGTTGAACGGACCGGCCCGTTCTGGCCCGGATGACCGGTTACTTGCGCTTGTCTTCGCCGAGATCTTCGAAATCGGCGTCGACGATGTCCTCGTCGCGTCCTTCGGCATCGGCCGCCGCCGGCTCGTCATTGCCGCCTTCGGCTTGTGCCTTGTAGATCGCCTCGCCCAGCTTCATCGCCGCTTCGGTCACGTTCTGGATGCCCGACTTGATCTTTTCGGCGCTGATGCCGTCTTTTTCAAGGTCGTCCTTGAGCGCGGCAATGGCCAGTTCGATCGCCTCGACGGTGGTCGGGTCGACCTTGTCGCCATGCTCTTCGACCGATTTCTCGGTCGAATGGATGAGGCTTTCGGCCTGGTTGCGCGCCTCGACCAGCGACTTGCGCGCCTTGTCGGCTTCGGCGTTGTCCTCGGCGTCCTTGACCATCTTTTCGATGTCCTCGTCCGAGAGACCGCCCGACGCCTGGATGGTGATCTTGTGCTCTTTGCCGGTGCCCTTGTCCTTGGCCGAGACCGACACGATGCCGTTGGCGTCGATGTCGAATGTCACCTCGATCTGAGGCATGCCGCGCGGTGCGGGCGGGATGTCTTCGAGATTGAACTGGCCCAGGATCTTGTTGTCGGCGGCCATTTCACGCTCGCCCTGGAACACGCGGATGGTCACCGCGTTCTGATTGTCCTCGGCGGTCGAGAAGACCTGAGACTTCTTGGTCGGGATCGTGGTGTTGCGGTCGATCAGGCGGGTGAACACGCCGCCCAGGGTTTCGATGCCCAGCGACAGCGGGGTCACGTCGAGCAGGACCACATCCTTGACGTCGCCTTGCAGAACGCCGGCCTGAATGGCGGCACCCATGGCGACAACCTCGTCCGGGTTTACACCCTTGTGCGGCTCCTTGCCGAAGAACTTGGTCACTTCCTCGATGACCTTGGGCATGCGGGTCATACCGCCGACCAGGACCACCTCGTCAACGTCGGAGGCCGAGATGCCGGCATCCTTGAGCGCGGCCTTGCAGGGGTCCATCGACTTCTTGATCAGGTCGCCCACTAGGCTTTCCAGCTTGGCGCGGGTCAGTTTCATGACCATGTGCAGCGGCTGGCCGTTGGCGCCCATCGAGATGAACGGCTGGTTGATCTCGGTCTGGGTGGTCGAGGAAAGCTCGATCTTTGCCTTTTCGGCGGCTTCCTTCAGGCGCTGAAGCGCCATCTTGTCCTTGCTGAGGTCGACGCCATGCTCTTTGTTGAACTCCTCGGCGAGGTAGTTGACGATGCGCATGTCGAAGTCTTCGCCACCCAGGAAGGTGTCGCCGTTGGTCGATTTGACCTCGAACAGACCGTCGTCGATTTCCAGAATGGTAACGTCGAAGGTACCGCCGCCAAGGTCATAGACCGCGATGGTCTGGCTGTTCTTCTTGTCCAGGCCATAGGCGAGCGCGGCGGCAGTCGGTTCGTTGATGATCCGCAGCACTTCGAGACCGGCGATCTTGCCTGCATCCTTGGTGGCCTGACGCTGGGCGTCGTTGAAATAGGCGGGCACGGTGATCACGGCCTGGGTCACGTCCTCGCCCAGGTAGGATTCCGCGGTTTCCTTCATCTTTCCAAGGATGAAGGCCGAGATTTGCGAGGGCGAATATTTCTCGTCCCGGGCTTCGACCCAGGCGTCGCCATTGCCGCCGTTCACGATGTTGAACGGCACCATTTTCTTGTCCTTGGTGACCTCGGCGTCATCGACGCGGCGGCCGATCAGGCGCTTGACACCAAAGATGGTGTTCGAGGGGTTGGTGACCGCCTGGCGTTTTGCCGGCTGCCCGACCAGTCGCTCGTCTTCGGTGAAGGCGACGATCGAGGGCGTGGTGCGTGCCCCTTCGGCGTTTTCGATGACCTTCGGCTGGGCGCCGTCCATGATGGCAACGCACGAGTTGGTGGTGCCAAGGTCAATACCGATTACTTTTCCCATTGTTCGATCCCTTTCTCTTCAAGGCGATGGCTCGAAACCCGAACCCGTTTTGGCATTCCGGCCCCGATCTGTTTGCGCAATGGCACTACACCACAGCGCGTCTCGGCGTATATAGGGGGCGAAAACAGGGGCTGCAAGCATGCTGAATTGCAGGTTTTCGGGAATCTGCGTGGTTTTTGGCAAGGCTGCGTCAAGGAAGGACCGGGTTGAATGACAAGGCTGATGGTGCGCGGCGTCGAGATCCGCAAGGGCGCGCTGGACGGCCCGGCCCAGGTCCGGCTGATCGACGCCCTGCGCCCGGTGCTGAAGGCGGCACCGCTGTTTTCGCCGGTGACGGCCAATGGCAAGGCGATGTCGGTGCGGATGACCTCGGCCGGGGGTTTGGGCTGGGTGTCGGACAAGGGTGGCTATCGCTATCAGCCGACACATCCGCGCGGCAGTGCATGGCCAGCGATCCCCGATCCGGTTCTGGACATCTGGCGTGACGTCACGGGACACGGCCGGACGCCCGATTGCTGCCTGATCAACTATTATGGCGAGGGCGCCAAGATGGGCCTGCACCAGGATCGGGACGAGGCGGATTTTTCCTGGCCGGTGGTGTCGGTTTCGCTGGGCGACGATGCGCTGTTCCGCATCGGTGACACGGTGCGGGGCGGCAAGACGGAATCGGTCTGGCTGAACTCTGGCGACGTGGTGGTGATGGGGGGACCGGCGCGGCTGGTCTATCACGGGATCGACCGGATCCGGTTCGGCTCATCCCGGTTGCTGCCCAAGGGCGGGCGGATCAACCTGACGCTGCGGGTCGCGGTTTAATCCGCCACCAGCGAACAGCAGCCGGAATAGAGCGAGTCGCCCAGCACCAGGGAAATCTCCAGCCCATAGGCGCGATCCGACATGCCGTCATGGCATTGTTCCTGCCGGATGATGGCCAGGTTGTCGCCCAGTGCGATCATGAACCGGTTCACCACGGCAACCCCCGGTTTCAAGGTACCGGCAGGCATGCTCTGCGCCTGATCCGCCATCGGATCGAACCGGGCGGAAACCCCCTGGTCGATGGTCAGTGACCAGAACGGCTCGGTCCCGGAACAGACCAGACGCGGGGTTAGCCAGAGGCTTGGGTGATCGGGGCGCCGTGTTAGATAGCGCATCGCGACCCATCCGGCGATCTCGCCTGCGTTCACCCGCCCCCATTTGCCATCAAAGGTCAGGTCCACCACCTCGACCCCGGTGGCATTGGCGGCCAGTTCACCCTGTTTCTCGGAACTGGCCGACGGCTCGGCGCGCAGGTTCAGTACATCGTTGGCGGCCACTCCCGTGACGTCGAACAATGCCGGAACAGGATCGGCCCGCAATGTGGGTGCCGCGATCAGCGCCAACAGTATCGCAAACGCCCTGATCATCGCCGCGCGTACCAGCTGGCCGAGACATGGCGGCGGGTATAGAACTCGCCCATCAGCCCGATCATGACCAGGACGATACCGAGCCACAGCGAATAGTGCCAATTACTGTTGTGCGGGAAGTAATTCTTGAAAACGAAGCCGCGACATTGGTCGATGGCATGAAAAAGTGGATTCCAGTCGAACATGGCAAGCATGTAACCCGGTAGGGTATTCGCCACGAACATCTTACCCGAGGCTATCATGTTGGCCCGCTGATAGATCGTCGTTGCCACACCGACGACTGTTGGCGCCCAAGGCTTGATCGAAAGGAATACCAACCCTACCGCAAAGCCGGTGAACCATGCCAGCATCAGCATGGCGAAAGCGCCACCCCAATCGTCGATATAGATCGGTTTGAACGCGACGTGATAGCCGAAGAGGATCAAGATTAAGGTCAGCAACTGGGTATAGAGCGAGCCAAATGCCGCCGACAAAATCGCCACAATCGTGTTCATCGGCGCGTGTTTCATCATCGCGCTGTTCGGCCCCTCGGCGCCAGCGACAGCGCCGACCGTCTTAATATGGACCATGAATAGAAAGATACCCGACATGATGTAGAGCAGAAAGTCGCCCCGTATCGCCGACCCACGCAAGCCGAGGATCGAGAACATCATGTAGAAGACCAGCACAAAGACCAAGACTTGCATCATGTTCTTGCCGATCGCGGCATAGGCGTTGGAATGACCCTGGCGCACACTGCGGACAACATTGTGAAAAATGAGCTCGGCCATGGTGAAGGCACCGCTCAGAAGGGAATTATGCTGCCTGAATTTGAACACGCTGCCAGTTCCTGTTGTTCTGCCTTCGAAAATTGCATGGAATTCTTGCCGATCCCTTGCCATCACAGCATAAGGGCAGCTGCATTGCAGATCAACAAATCACGAGATCGGAGCAAATTTGTGACTTATACCGACCTTATTCCTGTCATTCGGCGTCTTGCATTGGAGGCAGGTGACAAGATCATGGAGATTTACAACGCGGATGATTTCGAAGTGAAGGTCAAGTCGGACGCGAGCCCGGTGACCGAAGCGGATGAAGCCGCGGATGCGCTGATCTCGGCCGGGCTCAGGGCAGCATTCCCCGATATCCTGCTGGTGACCGAGGAACAGGCCGCCTCGCACGGTCAGAGGGGCGACACCTTCCTGATCGTCGATCCGCTGGACGGGACCAAAGAATTCATCAACCGGCGCGGCGATTTTACGGTGAATATCGCGCTGGTGGAAAACGGCACGCCCACGCGCGGCGTGGTCTATGCCCCGGCCAAGGGGCGGATGTTCTATACTCTGGCTGACGGTTCATCGGTCGAGGAGACCGGCGCGCTGGACAAGGAAACGCCCGGCGACCTCTCACCGATCCGGGTGGCGCAGGCAGACAATGCCGCGCTGATGGTGGTGGCGTCGAAATCCCACCGCGACCAGGCGACCGAGGATTACATCGGAAAATACGCCGTCAAGGACAGCAAGAGCGCCGGTTCCTCGCTGAAATTCTGCCTTGTGGCCACGGGTGAGGCGGATCTGTATCCGCGTGTTGGCCGCACCATGGAATGGGACACCGCCGCCGGTCACGCGGTGCTGGCCGGCGCGGGGGGTAAGGTGGTACGTTTCGACAATCACCAGCCGCTGGCCTATGGCAAGGACGGCTATGCCAACCCGTTCTTCATCGCCTATGCGCCCAGCGTCACGCTCAAGGAAGCCTGAATGTCCGTTCTCATCACCATTCCCGCCCGCTATGCCTCGACCCGCTATCCCGGCAAGCCTTTGGTCAGCCTGACCGGCGCCACCAGCAAGGCGATGACGCTGATCGAACGCTCGTGGCGAGCGGCGATGGCGGTGAGCGGCGCCGACCGGGTGGTGGTCGCCACTGATGACGACCGCATCCGCGAGGTGGCCGAAGGGTTCGGGGCCGAGGTCGTCATGACCTCGTCCAACTGCGTCAACGGCACCGAGCGCTGCGCCGAGGCGCATGCGGCGCTGGGAGCCTGGCATGACATCGTGGTCAACCTGCAAGGCGATGCGCCGCTGACGCCCCACTGGTTTGTCGAAGACCTGATTTCGGGGCTGCGCGCCGCGCCCGAGGCCGATATCGCCACGCCGGTCCTGCGTTGTGACGGGATGGCGCTGAACAGCTTTCTGAACGACCGCAAGCATGGCCGGGTCGGCGGCACCACGGCGGTGTTCGCCACCGACCGCAGCGCGCTTTATTTCTCGAAAGAGGTGATCCCCTATACCTCGGAAGTCTATGCTGATGACGCGCCGACCCCGGTGTTCCACCATGTGGGCGTCTATGCTTATCGGCCCGGCGCGCTGGCGGAATACCCGACCTGGCCGATGGGACCGCTGGAAACGCTGGAGGGACTGGAGCAACTGCGTTTCATGGAAAACGGGCGCAAGGTTCTGTGTGTCGAGGTCGAGGCCCGCGGGCGGCAGTTCTGGGAGCTGAACAACCCCGCTGACGTGGCCCGGATCGAGGGCATGATGGCCGCGATGGGGCTGGAATAGCGCGAGGGGCACGATGACCATCAGCCCAGCGCCGACATTGCAGCCGATCGGATGGGCCGATGCCTATCGGCTGCGATGGAAACGGCGTCGGCTGCTCTGGCGGTCATTTCGCAGCCGGCATGCGCTGACCCTATTGGCGGACCGGACCAACACGATCCGGCCCGGTCATGTGCTGGCTTTCACCACGCTCAGAAACGAGGCGTTGCGCCTGCCCGGTTTTCTGGAACACTACCGGACACTGGGCGTCGATCACTTTCTGATGGTCGACAACGGCAGCGACGATGGCAGCGTCGAGATGCTGGCGGAGCAGCCGGACGTGTCGCTGTGGCAAACCAGGGCGAGCTATCGCGCGGCGCGGTTCGGGCTGGACTGGCTGACATGGTTGCAGATGCGGCACGCGCACGGGCACTGGAGCCTGATGGTCGATGTCGACGAGTTGCTGATCTATGCCGATCATGATCGTTGCGACTTGCACAGGCTGGCTGGCTGGCTGGACAGCGAAGGGCACGACACCTTTGGCGCGCATATGCTGGACCTCTATCCCAAGGGTCCGGTGGGCGCGCAGAGCTTTGCCGCCGGGGACGATCCGCTGGCGATCTTGTGCTGGTTTGACGCCGGACCCTATCGCGCCCGGCGGCAACAGCCGATGGGCAACCTGTGGGTTCAGGGCGGCGCCCGCGAGCGGATGTTCTTTGCGGATGAGCCGCTGCGCTCGCCAACGCTGAACAAGATCCCGCTGGTCCGCTGGAGCCGGCGTTATGCCTATGTGAATTCCTGCCATTCCGCCCTGCCCCGGCATCTGAACGGCGCCTATGGCGGGCCGGGGGGCGCCGCGCCCTCGGGGGTGTTGCTGCATACCAAGCTGCTGCCCGACATTGTTTCCAGATCCGAGACCGAAAAATCCCGGCAACAGCATTTCCATGCCCCAGCGGATTTCGATCACTATTACGACGATCTGATGGCCTCGCCGGATTTCTGGACCCCGGCCTCGGTTCGTCTGACCGGGTGGCAGCAATTGGAGGAGCTTGGCCTGATTTCTTCCCTAGATTGTGCGCGATGATCAAAACACAACAGGAGCGCGGTGATTTTCGTGGCAGAATTGTCAAGCCCGGCGTAACGCTTCCTAAACCCGTTGCCCTGAAAGTTGTTTCGGTGACATAAACGGCTCGTACCACTTGGTTTTCTGGTGTTTTGGTGCGGTCGGGCGCGCATAGATTGATGGTTGGATAACAGCGTGAGCCTTTGGGGATCGTATAAAATGCGAGTGCGGCGCAAGCGCCGTCTTTTGCGTTGCCTGCGCAAGTCGCGCGAATTGCGATCGGTCCAGAACAACACCGCCGCCATCCGTCCGGGCGATGTCCTGCTGGTCAGCACCGTTCGAAACGAGAAGATCCGGCTGCCGTATTTCCTTCGGTATTACCGCGATATGGGGATCGATCATTTCCTGATCGTCGACAACGACAGCACGGACGGCACGCTGGCCTATCTCTCTGGCCAGTCGGATGTATCGGTCTGGCACACCACCCATAGCTACAAGTCGGCGACATATGGCGTCGACTGGATGAACTGGCTTAAACGGACCTATGCCCATGGGCATTGGGTTCTGGTCGTGGACCCTGACGAGTTCTTTATCTACCCGTTCTGCGACACCCGCCCGATACAGGCACTGACCGATTGGCTAGACAATTCCTCGATCCGGTCGTTCAGCGCAATGCTGGTCGACCTCTATCCCAAGGGCAAGATCGACGAAACACCCTATGTCGAGGGACAGAACCCGCTGGACATCACCAACTGGTTCGACAGCGGCAATTATACGATCAAGAAGAACCCCGATTACGGCAACCTGTGGATACAGGGCGGCCCGCGTAGCCGGGTGTTTTTCTCTGACCAGCCCAAGAAAGCACCGGCGCTGAACAAGATACCGTTGGTCAAGTGGAACAAGCGCTATGCCTATGTCAGTTCAACCCATGCGCTGTTGCCTCGCGGCCTGAACCAGGTCTATGAGGAATGGGGTGGCGAAAAGGCCAGCGGCGCGCTGTTGCACACCAAGTTCCTGGACACCTTTACCCAGAAGGCGGCCGAGGAGCTGACGCGAAAGCAGCATTACTCCAACTCGATCGAGTATACGGCCTATGCCGAGAGTGTGAAATCGCAGCCCGACCTGTGGTGCAAATGGTCCGAGAAGTACATCAACTGGCGCCAGCTTGAGATCCTGGGCCTCATGTCCAAGGGGAACTGGGCATGAGCACGGTGGGCATCGTCATGCTGGTTCACACGGCTTTGGGCCGGGCCCAACAGGTGGCGCATCACTGGACCGCATCGGGCTGTCCGGTAGTCATCCACGTAGACAAGAAGGTCCCGCGTCGTACCTATCGCGTCTTTCACGACGCCTGCATCAAGGATCCGCTGATCCGGTTTTGCAGCCGCCACCGCTGTGACTGGGGTACATGGGGGATCGTGGCCGCGTCGCAATCGGCGTCCGAACTGATCCTGGCCGAGTTTCCCGATATCCGACATGTCTATCTGGCGTCGGGTTCGTGCCTGCCGCTGCGCCCGGTGCAAGAGCTGATCGACTATCTTGCCAGCCGTCCGCGCACGGATTTCATCGAAAGCGCGACCACTGCGGACGTGCCCTGGACGGTTGGCGGTCTCGACCACGAGCGGTTCACTCTGCGGTTTCCGTTCTCATGGAAAAAGCAGCGCTGGCTGTTCGACAAATATGTGCATCTGCAACGGCGCCTGGGGTTCAAACGCAAGGTTCCGGCAGACATCGTTCCACATATGGGTAGCCAGTGGTGGTGCCTGACCCGCCAGACCTTGTCCGCGATCCTGCAAGATCCCGACCGGCCAATGTATGACCGCTATTTCAAGAAGGTCTGGATTCCCGATGAAAGCTATTTCCAGACGCTTGCACGGCAGTATTCGAGCAGTATCGAAAGCCGCTCGCTGACCCTGTCCAAGTTCGATTTTCAGGGTAAGCCCCACATCTTTTACGACGATCACTTGCAGCTTTTGCGCCGATCCGACTGTTTCGTCGCGCGCAAGATCTGGCCAAATGCGAACCGGCTGTACGATGCGTTCCTGACCGACAAGAGCGGAGCAATGAAACGGACCGAACCGAATCCCGGCAAGATCGACCGCATCTTTGCCAAGGCGGTCGAGCGGCGAACGCGGGGACGTGACGGGCTGTATATGCAGAGCCGGTTTCCCCGGCACGGCAACGAAAACGGGCTCACCTCAAACCCCTATTCGATGTTCCAGGGGTTCTCCGAACTTTTTGAGGATTTTGAACCCTGGCTGGCACGGGCTACCGGCGCGCGGGTGCATGGCCACCTGTTTGGCCCCGAACGGGTCGAATTCGCAGGCGGACAGACGATGATCAACGGCGCGCTTAGCGACAATGCTGCGATCCGCGACTATAACCCGATCAGCTTTCTGACCTCGCTGATCTGGAACACCCGGGGCGAGCGGCAGTGTTTCCAGTTCGGCCCGGCTGACAACCAGGAAATCAATTGGCTGCTGGCGCGCGACCCAAATGCGCAGATTTCGGTGATCACCGGCGCCTGGGCGGTGCCGCTGTTCAAGTCGAACCGCAATTTCGCCGATATCCGCAAGGAGGCGGCCAAGCTGCAGCAGACCGAGACCAAGCAACTTGAGATCCTGCGGTCGGTCTGGACCAAGGCGCGCGTGCGCATCTGGACCATGGCTGAATTCATCGAAGCACCGATGGAGCCGATCCAGACCATCGTCGACGAGATCGGGCCCGCCAATCCCCGACGCCTGACCGAGGCCCCGACCATGGTCGATCTGACTGGGTTTGGGCAGTTCCTGCAAAACCTCAAGAACCAGGGCATGCACCCCTATCTGATGGGTGATTTCCCGGTTGAACAGCCGCCGGTCAACACGCCGAAAACGAACCGTAAACCCTACCTGGTGCGATAAGCCCGAATGAGCAGCCCCTTTGATTACTTTGTCGTGTTCGCGGAGATGCGGACCGGCTCCAACTTTCTCGAAACCAACCTGAACGCGCTGGATGGCGTGGGCTGTTTCGGCGAGGCGTTCAATCCGCATTTCATCGGTTATCCGAACAAGACCGAGATCCTGGAAATCAGTCAGGCGATGCGCGATGCCGACCCCCAGTGCCTGCTGGATGCGATCCGGGATGCGCGCGGCATTCTGGGGGGGTTTCGTTATTTCCATGACCACGATCCGCGCATCCTGGATACGGTTCTAAGCGATCCGCGCTGCGCCAAGATCATCCTGACGCGCAATCCGCTGGACAGCTATGTGTCCTGGAAGATCGCCAAGGAGACCGGTCAGTGGAAGCTGACCAATATCAAGAAACGGAAAGAGGCACAGGCCCGGTTCGATGCCGAGGAATTCGCTCGCCATGTCGAGGAGTTGCAGGATTTCCAGGTATTCCTGTTGAACAGCCTGCAACGCGGCGGTCAGACGCCGTTCTACATCGCCTATGAAGACTTGCAGGACCTTGGCGTGCTGAACGGTCTGGCGCAGTGGCTGGGTGTTCCGGCGCGGCTGGAGGGGCTGGACGACAGTCTGAAACGGCAGAACCCCAGCCCGCTGACCTCGAAAGTGGTCAATGCCGACGAGATGATCCAGGCGCTGAGCGGTCTGGACCGGTTCAACCTGACCCGGACCCCGAATTTTGAACCGCGCCGAGGTCCGGCGGTGCCAACCTATGTCACCGGCGCGGTGACGCCGCTGATGTACCTGCCGATCCGGGGCGGGCCCGAGGATGAGGTGCGGCGCTGGATGGCCGATCTGGACGGGGTGGTCGACGCGGCGCTGGGCACAGGGCTGAACCAGAAACAGGTGCGCCAATGGCTCAAGGGCAACGAGGGGCACCGCTGTTTCACTGTGGTCCGGCACCCGCTGGCGCGGGCGCATGCGGCCTTTTGCCATCGGATCCTGAACAAGGGGCCGGGCTGTTTCACCAAGATCCGCAACACCCTTCGGCGGCAGTTCAACCTGCCCATCCCCGAGGACACGCCCGGCCCCGACTATGGCCGCGCCGATCACCGCGCCGCGTTCGAGGCGTTTCTGGAATTCCTGCGGATGAACCTGGCCGGGCAGACCGCGATCCGTATCGACGGGTCATGGTGCAGCCAGGCGCAGGCCATCGGCAGCTTTTCGGATTTCGTCAATCCAGACCTGATCCTGCGCGAGGATGAAATGGCCGAGGCCCTGCCGGCGCTGGCGCGGCGGTTTGGTCATACCGAACCGCCCGAACCCGCCATGGCACCAGCCGATACACCGGTTTCGCTGGCCGATATCTATGATGACGCGCTCGAGGCGCTGGCGGCGGATGTGTATCAGCGCGACTATATCGTTTTCGGCTTTGGCAAATGGTCAGACGGGACAGCGGCCGGCTAGGTCGCGAGATCTGGAGCAAGATCGGCGCAGGTGCTGGCGGCCCAGTCGCGGAACGCCCGCAGATGGGGTTTGTCCCACCGCTCGCGCCGACCAATCAGCACATAGCCCCCTTGCGGTGTGACACAGGTCATCTCGGGGAAGGGCAGCACCAGCGTCCCGGCCCGCAGTTCTTCGCGACACAGGGCAAGGTCCGCCATGACCACACCCGATCCCATCACGGCGGCCCTGGCGGCCATATCCAGATTGGGAAAGGTCGGGCCGCTGCTGGCATCCACGCCCTTCACGCCGAAATGGGTCAGCCAATGCGCCCAGTCCCGGCGTTGCGGTGTTTCGTGCAGCAGGACCATCCGCGCCAGGTCTGCCGGTGAGGTCAGCCGCTGTTGGCTGAGAAGCCTTGGCGAACAGGCCGGGGCCAGAACCATCGGAAAAAGTGGCATACTGGCAATCTCGGCGGACCGGCCCGGAACATGTTCGACCGAAACACCAAGATCGTATTCGGTGCCGTCAAATCCCTTGGCGCTGTAGAACTCGGTGGTCAGGCGGACACGGATGTCGGGATGCGCGGCCTGGAACTGCTCAAGTCTCGGAAACAGCCAGCGGATGGACAGCGCGGGCGGGCAGATGATCCGGACATCGCGGGTCATGGCAGAGATCTGTTCGGCTTCGCGCGCGATCCGGGCAAAGGTCTCGGTCAACACCGGCAGCAGCTGCCGCCCCGCTGCGGTCAGGTCGACGCCCCGGTGGTTGCGGTGAAACAGGGCAACGCCCAGATGCTCCTCCAACAGCTTGATATGGCGGCTGACAGCGCCCCGGGTCACGCATAGTTCCTCGGCCGCGGCAATATAGCCGTTGTGGCGCGCGGCGGCTTCGAAGGCGCGCAATGCGTTCAGCGGCGGCAATCGCATCGCAAATCCTTTGGATCAGGTTTTCTGGTCCATGCTACGAGAAAGCTTGCGTTGAAGGCAAGCACATGCGTGCCCAATCTAAGGTTTGAAAGAGCCTATGACAGGAAACACTATGGTACTGTGTGATACTTCACCGACACGCACCAAAACCCAGCCGCACGGGCACGTCTGGCCCTTTGGATGGATCAGCTTTACTAGACACGAGCCAAATCTGGACTGCGCAACGCTGGAGGCCGGGCTTGTCCGCCTGGCCGAAAGTGGGCCGCATCTGCTGGCCGATATCGGGTTTCAGGTGGACCCCCGTCGCAGCACCGGCGCCACGACGGTGTGGGTCTCGCCAATGAATGGTCTGGTCTTTGAACAACCGGGACCGGCAGCAGTCAGGCGCGCAGGGTAATGACCGTGCCGTCGCGCACCATGGCATAGATCTCTTCGATCTCGTCATTCTTGACCGCGATGCAGCCCGCGGTCCAATCTTGGGTTTTTTTCGCCCGTTTGCGTTCGCGCAGCAGGTTCGGCTCGCCATGAATGAAGATCTCGCCGCCCGGCCGTTTGCCCAGCGATTGGGCATAGGCGACATCGCGCGCGTTCGGGTACGAGATCCCCAGCGACAGGTGATACTTGCTGTTGGGGTTGCGACGGTCGATCAGATAGGTGCCTTCGGGCGTCTTGCCGTCGCCCTCGAACTGCTTGTGGCCGGCCGGGGCGAATCCAAGATCGACCTTGAATTCCTTCAGCACCTTTTGGTCGTTCAACAGGTACATCTTGCGCGCACCCTTGTTGATCACGACCGAGGTGACCGCAGGCCCGTAATACCGGCGAAACTTGCTGTTCCCGCTGCCACAGGCCGACAAGCCCAGGGTGGCGATTGCGGCCAGACCAAAATGCCGACGATCCATTGTTCTCACTGCCCTATGTTTGTTTGAGCCACCGCATAGCGGCGAATCCCGGAATTGCAAAATCACTTTTTGGTTTCGCCGAGTATCTTAATACGAGTTTCGATCTGATCCAAACGTGTCAGCACTTCGTCGCGATAGGCATCGGTGCGCACGCCGTCTTCGGCATGATGGGCGTCCTGCATCGAGTTGACGATGAGGCCCACCAGCAGGTTTACCACCGCAAACGTTGTGATCATGATGAAGGGGACAAAGAACAGCCAGGCATAGGGGTAGACCTCCATCACCGGGCGGACGATTCCCATCGACCAGCTTTCCAGCGTCATGATCTGGAACAGCGTATAGGCCGACAGGCCCAGATCGCCGAACCAGTCGGGAAAGCTGCTGGCAAAGAGCTTGGTGGCGATCACCGCACCGATATAGAAGATGATGGTCATCAACAGGAACACGCTGGCCATACCGGGCAGCGCGGTGATGAAGCCTTCGACCACGCGGCGCAGGCGCGGCGCGACCGAGATCACCCGAAGTACCCGCAGGATACGCAGCGCCCGCAGGACCGAGAGACCGCCGGCGCTGGGGACCAGCGCGATGGCGACCACGGTAAAATCGAAAAGGTTCCAGCCGTTGGTAAAGAAACGCCGCCCTTGTGCCGCCAGCTTCAGCCCGATTTCAGCGATGAAGATGGCAAGACAAGCATTGTCGATCGCCAGGATCAGGCCGCCCCAGTGCAGCATCAGATAGGGCGAGGTTTCCATCCCCAGCACCACGGCGTTGACCATGATGACAAGGGTGATGACCTGCCCGAATTGGGGACGGTCGATAAATGCCTGCAACTGCTGGCGAACCTGCATGCCAAATGCTCCTTTTCCTCAACCGCCGATATGGGCAAGCGAGAAGGAGGCTGCAAGCTCTACATGCGCCGACCACCGGAACTGGTCGACGACCTGCACCCAATTCAGGCGATACCCGACTTGGATCAGCGTTTTGGCATCGCGGGCAAAAGTGACGGGATTACAGCTGACATAGGCGATAACCGGCGGCTTGGCGCGGGCCAGTTCGGCCACCTGTGCCTCTGCCCCGGCGCGGGGCGGGTCCAGCACCACGGCGTCGAACCGGCTCAACTCATCGGGCAGCAGCGGGCGGCGGAACAGGTCGCGCGCCTCGGTCGTGAGGCGTTTCAGCCCTTGCGCCCGGCGCCAGCCTTGGTCGAGCGCGGCGGTCATCGTGGCCTCGCCTTCGACGGCGTGCACCTCGGCGGTTTCGGCCAGCGGCAGCGAGAAGGTGCCGCAGCCGGCAAACAGGTCAGCCACGCGTTTGGCACTTCCCACGATTTCGCGCACGGCCGAAAGCAGCGCCGCCTCGCCGTCTTTGGTCGCCTGAAGAAATGCACCGGGCGGCGGCACGACATTCGCCTTGCCAAAACGCTGGACCGGGGAATGGCGGCTGGCGATCACCTCGCCCTCCCAGGCAAGCCGGGCCAACCCGTGCTGCTCGGCGATCAGGGCCAGCGATGCCTCGAACGGGCCATCGAGCGGCTTGCCGCCGCTGACCGACACGTCGAGCCCGGCCTCGGACAGGGTCAGCGTGACCGCCAGAACCCCTTTGCGGCTGCCCCCCAAAAGCGCCAGCGCCTGGGCCACCGGGATGGCTGCGAGCAGCGCTGGATCGAGGAGCTGGCAATCGGGGATTTCGGTGATCACATCCGAGGCACGGCCATGGAACCCGGTCAGCGTGCCCTTCTTGGTGCGGCGCACGGCGATGGTGGCCCGGCGGCGTGACTGCGGCGGCGAGGTATGGATCGGGCGTAGTGGGGCATCGACCCCCTGTGCGCCGAGCGCGGCGCGCACCACCTCTTGTTTCCAGTCGGCAACAAAGGCGTCCGAGGCATGTTGCAACTGACAACCACCACAGGCGCGGTAATGGCGGCAGGGTGGCGAAACCCGGTGCGGCGAGGGGGTAACAACCCGCATGTCGGCCAGCGTGTCGCCCTCGGGCGTGCCGCTGACCACCTCGCCCGGCAGGGCGCGCGGCACATAGATCGGTCCGGGGGCGATACCGTCGCCCTGATGGCCCAACCGGGTGATGGTGATTTCCTGTGTCATGGCTGCCTGATACAGGGGCGCGCGGCGCCGGGAAAGCCCCTACTCCGCCGCCTCGGTCCGGATAAACCCGCCCGACTGGCGATGCCAGAACCGGGCGTAAAGCCCGTTCTTGGACAAAAGCGCATCGTGACTGCCGCTTTCGACGATGCGGCCCTGATCCAGCACCACGATCCGGTCCATTTCGGACAGGGTCGACAGGCGGTGCGCTATGGCCAGCACCGTCTTGCCCTCCATCACCCGGTGCAGCGCGGTCTGGATCGAGGCCTCGACCTCGCTGTCAAGCGCGCTGGTGGCCTCGTCCAGAACCAGGATCGGCGCATCCTTGAGGATGGCGCGGGCCAGCGCGATGCGCTGCCGCTGACCGCCGCTCAGCTTGACCCCCCGTTCGCCCAGATGCGCATCATAGCCGGTGCGCCCGCGCGCATCCGCGAGTGACTGGATAAACTCATGCGCCTCTGCCTTTTTGGCGGCGGCGATCATCTGCTCTTCGGTGGCCTCGGGGCGGCCATACTTGATGTTGTCGCGGGCCGAGCGGTTGAACATAGCGGTCTCCTGCGTGACCGTGCCGATCTGGCGGCGCAGGCTGTCTTGTGTCACGGTCGCGATATCCTGGCCATCGATGCGGATCGTACCGGTTTCGGCGTCATAGAGCCTGAGCAGCAGCGACACGAGCGTCGATTTGCCTGCCCCCGAGGCACCGACTATGCCCAGCTTCTCTCCCGGTGCGATGGTGAGGTTCAGCGCCTCGACCCCGCCGGTTTCGCGGCCATAAGCGAACCCTACATCGTCGAACACGATCTCGCCTCGGATCACGGCCAGTTCGGTGGCACCGCGCGCATCCTCGATCCGCACCACCTTGGCCAGGGTGTGCATGCCGTTCTCGACCTCGCCCACATTGGCGTAGAGCCCCATCAGCGTGAAGCTGACCCAGCCAGTCATCTGCGCGATCCTGACCGAGACAGAGCCCGCCGCCACGATATCGCCCGCGCTGGCCTGTCCGCCCTGCCACAGGAACAGCGTCGCCCCGATCAGCAATACCGGCAGGACACCCGCCAGAAACATCAAGATGAACCGGAAACTGGCCGAAAGCCGCCCGAAATCCAGCGAGCGTTCGCGCAACTCGACCATGGTCTTGCGCGCGGCGCTGTCTTCTTGCGTGGCATGGGCGAACAGCTTGACCGTCTTGATATTGGTGATGGTGTCCACCACCTGCCCCGACACCATCGCCCGCGCCCCCGCCCGCGCCGCCGACCGCTTGCGGATGCGCGGCAGATACCAGCGAACCAGGGTGAAATAGACCCCCAGCCACAGGACAAAGGGCACCATGACCAAAGGATGGATTGCCCCCAAAAGCACAAGGCTGCCCGCCAGCGAGGCTAGGGCAAAGACGACGGCGCTGATGGTTTCCGACACGACCGAGGCCAGGGCATTGGCCGTCTGCATCTGTTTCTGGGCGATGCGGCCAGCGAAATCGTCGTCGAAATAGCTGACCGACTGGCCCAGCGTCCATCGGTTCAGCCGCGCCAGTACCAGCGGCGTGATGTTCGGCATGACAATATAGTTGTTCGACAGGGCCGAGAGGCCAAAGGCCGCGGGGCGGATCAGCATGAAGAACGCCGCCGCCCACAGGACCGGGCCAAGATTTTCGGCGCTTAAGACGCCCCCCGGCCCGCTGTCGACGGCGGTGTCGATGACCTGACCCAGAATCCAGGCCGTACCCGCCTCGAACATGCCCGCAAGGGCCGAAAAGGCCGCCGCTGCAAACAGCACGGGCCAGGCCCCGGTCAGGCACCAGCGGATGAACGCCCCCAGCCGTTGCGGCGGGGGCGTGTCCGTCTCACGGAACGGGTCGATAAGGTCGGCCAGCCTCATTCGGCGGCCTCGGTGTTGAGGAACCCGCCCGACTGACGCGCCCAGAACTGCGCATAGACCCCGTCGCGCGCCAAGAGGTCGGCATGAGTGCCTTCCTCGACGATATGGCCCTGATCCAGCACCAGGATACGGTCCATCTGCGCGATGGTGCTGAGCCGGTGCGCGATGGCAATCACCGTCTTTCCCTGCATCATGCCATAGAGCGTGTCCTGAATGGCGGCCTCGACTTCGGAATCTAGCGCGCTGGTCGCCTCGTCCAACAGGAGGATCGGCGCGTCCTTCAGGATCACCCGCGCCAGCGTCACCCGCTGCCGTTGGCCCCCGCTCAGCTTGACACCCCGTTCGCCCACATGCGCGTCATATCCGCGCCTGCCCTGCGGGTCTTCGAGATCGAGGATGAAGTCATGCGCCTCGGCCTGTCTGGCGGCGGCAAGCATCTCTTCCTCGGTGGCGTCGGGACGACCATAGAGGATGTTGTCCCGCACCGAGCGATGCAACAGCGCGCTGTCCTGCTGTACCATGCCGATATGGCTGCGCAGGCTGTCCTGTGTTACCCGGGCGATATCCTGACCGTCGATCAGGATCCGGCCGCTGTCGGGGTCGTAGAACCTGAGCAGCAGCTTGACCAGCGTCGACTTTCCCGCGCCCGACCGGCCGATCAGGCCGATCTTTTCGCCCGGCGCGATGGTCAGGTCGATGCGGTCGAGCCCGCCCGCGCCCCGCCCGTAGTGATGCGAAAGCTGCTGCAACTCGATCCGACCCTCGGTCAACCGCAGAGGAGCCGCGCCGGGCGCATCGACCAGGTCGATGGGCTGTGCGATGGTCTGCATCCCTTCGGCCACAACGCCCAACTGCCGGAAGAAGCTGGTCAAAGCCCACATGATCCAGCCGGTCATCGCATTTAGCCGCAGGGTCAGGGCCGAAGCGGCGGCGACGACGCCGACGCTTGCCTGTCCCTGCATCCAGAGTGCGATGGCCCAGCCGACCACGCCAACGATCAAGAGCCCGTTCAATGTGACCAGAACAACGTCCATGATGGTAAAGATCCGCATCTCCACCTGAAAGGTGCGGCGGGTTTCCTCGATCGCCGCGCGGGCGTATTCGAGCTCATGATTGCTGTGGGCGAACATCTTGACCGAGTGGATGTTGGTATAGCTGTCCACCACCCGCCCGGTCACGGTCGAGCGCGCGTCAGAAGCGGCCTGCGACGCAGGCCCCACCCGCCGGATGGTCCAGCGCACCAGCAGCGCGTAAAGCGCGAACCAGATCAAAAGCGGCAGCAACAGCCGGATATCGGCGGCCATCAGCAAGACCGCCGCGCCCAGAAGATAGGCCAACGAAAACGAGATCGCGTCGAACACCTGAAAGATCACCTCGCCCGCGGCGGGCGGGGTCTGCATGATCCGGTTGGCAATACGCCCGGCAAAATCGTTCTCGAACCAGCCGACCGACTGGCGCAAAACGTGCTTGTGCGCCCGCCAGCGGATCAGGGTTCCGAAATTGGGCAGGATCGCGTTGTTCAAAAGCAGCACATCGGCCACATGCAGCGCGGGCCGGATCAGCAAGACGAACAGCGCCAGCACGATGAACTCGGTACCGTACTGCGCCCAGACCTCGATCGGTTCACCGTTCAGCACATCGACGACGCGGCCCATGTAATAGATCAGCGCAATCTCGACCCCGGCCACGATGACAGACAACAGCGCGGTCCAGAAAAAGACCCGCAGGAACGGGCGAGAGTAGTCCAGCAGAAAAGGCCACAGGCGGGTGGGCGGTGTATCGGTCTCGTCATAGGCGATGAAAGGATCGACGAGATTCTCGAAATAGCGAAACATGACGTATGCTCCAACTGAGCGGAAATCTTGGAAAATGCGAAGCAGGCGGCGTGCGGAACACCACCCCAAACGGGTCGGTTATTCCGGCTTAGCCGAACCAGAGCCCGTAATACATTCGCATCCCTCCTGTCAGGTTTCAGGGCCGACCGTAATCGGAAATGGACCGGTCTGTCACGAGGGAAAGTCTTGACCTTGCGTCAAAATTGGTCGGACAACAGCGCCGCGCGGTCAAGTGTGAAGCCAGACGAAATCCAGCGCGACTTGAGTTGTGCCAATTTTTCGCCCAGCGCCTTGCCGGAATAGGCAGGCATCAAGTCCTTGGCCGATATGGGAAAAATGGCCGCCGCGCCGCGCTCCACCTCGGTCAGGCAAGCGGGATCAAAGGGCGTTTCCAGAAGTGCGGCGCGCAGCAGCAAGGCATCGCGGGCGGCAGCGATCCCTAATTCGTGACCAAGTTCCCCCGGCGTGGCGGCGCCCGGCACCGCTGCCCGCAACCGGGCCAGCGCCGTCATCTGCGCCTTGCTCAGCCGCAGGTTCTCCATCACTTCGGGTTCGCCCAGCGTGGCAAGGCGGCGGATTGGATCGGCAGGCAGATCGCCTTCGAGATGGACCAGCGGGGCAAGCGCGCGGTCGTCCGCGCCGGGCAGGATCTGCGCCAGCACCCCAGTCGTGCGCATCACCGCCAGCGCGGGCGACGGATCGGGGGCGCCGAGCAGCTTCAGCAGTTCGGCCCCGACCCGTTCACGCGACAGCCGGGTCAGCCCGTCGAGATTGGCGGCAATTGCGGCCAGCGCATCACCATCGAACCCGGCCCCGTCATCGCCATACCAGGCATGAAAGCGGAAATAGCGCAGCGAGCGCAGGTAATCCTCGCGGATGCGGTCGGTGGCATTGCCGATAAACCGGACCCGGCGCGCTTGCAGGTCGGGTAGGCCATCGAGCGGGTCCAGAATGCTGCCGTCCGGCCGGGCATAAAGCGCGTTCATGGTAAAATCGCGCCGCGCGGCATCCTCGTGCAGCGAATCCGAAAATGCCACCACCGCACGGCGCCCGTCGGTTTCCACATCGCGGCGAAAGGTGGTGACCTCGTGCGGAATACCGCCTTTGACCAGCGTCACGGTACCATGTTCGATCCCGGTCGGGATCACCTTGATCCCGGCCGCCTGGGCCAGATCCATCACCCGTTCGGGCCGGGCGTCGGTGGCGATGTCGACATCACTGACCGGGGCGCCAAGCAGCGCGTTGCGCACGCAACCGCCAACAAATAGCGCCTGCGCGCCGCCATCGGTGAGGGCCCGGCAGACCGCCTGCGTCGCCTTGTGGGTCAGCCAGGGGTCGGTGATCTTCATTCGTCCTGCATCCTTGCTGCCAGCCCGCGCAGCATCCGCGCGGTCGCGCCCCAGATGTAATAGGGGCCCCAGGGCACAGTATAGTAATGCCGCCGCTGTCCGCGCCAGCGGCGCGACTGGACCGAGTATTTCCCCGGCGCCATGAGATGAGACAGGGGAACGGTAAACACCTCTTCGACCTCGCCCGGCTCGGGCCGGATGTCGAACCCGTGCTCGATCACGGCCACCACCGGCGTCACCATGAACGAGGTCACGGTTTCATGCGCGGGCAACGTGCCCAGCACCTGCGGCAGATCGCGCGGCAGGCCGATTTCCTCATGCGCCTCGCGCAGGGCGGCGGCGATCACATCGGCATCGCCCTCGTCCTGCTTGCCGCCGGGAAAGGCGATCTGGCCGGGATGGTGTTTCAACGCCGAGGAACGTTTGGTCAGGATCACCCGCGGCGCACCCTGCGCCAGCGTGACCGGCACCAGCACCCCGGCCGGGCGTAGCTTGCGCCCCTCGGGCAGGACGGTGCCGGGGTTCAGGTCGAAATCGCTCGACCCCGGCCCCGGCCGCGACAGCGCCGCCAGCAGAGAGGCGACCGTGTCATTCACCCTGGTTCGCCTCGAACCCGAGGCTCTCGGGGTCCAGAACGTAATGGGCGCCGCAGAACTGGCAATCGGCGGTGACCATGCCGTCCTCGGTCGTCATATGGCCGATGTCCTTTTGCGAATAGATCGACAGGCTCTGGCGTACCCGGTCGACGGAACAGGTGCAGCCGAAGCGAACCGATTGCGAATCGTAAACGCGCGGCTGTTCCTCGTGGAACAGCCGCACCAGCAAGTCGGTCGGCGGTAGGGCCGGCCCGATCAGCTCCAACTCTTCGACGGTGTCGAGCAGGATATTGACGCGGTTCCAGTTCTCGCCCTCTTCGCCATCGACAAGATCGTCGGCGCTCAGGATATCGCCATTGCCGGGACCGCTGGCGGCAAAGGGTGACGCCGTGGGCATGTGTTGCAGCATGATGCCCCCGGCGCGCCAGTGTTCGGGCACACCCGGTTCGATGGACTTGCCAAACCGCAGCACGAACCGCGTGGGCAATTGTTCGGACTGGGCGAAATAAGCCTCGGCACAGGCGCTGAGCGATCCACCCGCCAGCGGCGTGATACCCTGATAGGGTTGGGTGCCCTTGCCCTGGTCGATCAGGATGGCGAAATACCCCTTGCCGATCTGGGCAAACGGCGCCTCGTTGGTCAGGCGGTCGCGGTCGAAACTGGCATAGGCGCGGATGCGCGCCGGTTCGCCCTCAACCTTGGGGGCGTAATAGTCGGTGGCGATCATCCGCACCGGGCCGTTCGACTGCACCTGAAGCGACAGTTTCCAGCGCAGCTTGATCGTCTGGCCGATTAGCGCGGTCAACAGGGCCATTTCGGCCACCAGCGCCTCGACCACGGGTGGGTAGTCGTGCTGTTTCAGGACGCCCTCGAGAACCCCGTCAAGCCGGGCGATACGGCCGCGCATCTGGGGCAAATCCAACTGAAAAGGCAGGACCGTGTCGTCCCACGCGATTTTGGTTCCGATAGTCATGGGGTTTCCTTGTACGCCAGGTCTTGGCATATCGCGACCATATAGGGTCGGACAAGCCGCGTTGAAAGGGGCCTTACATGATCAGACGTTTCGGTGAAACCCCGGAACCGGGGCGGACATATATCCGCCGGGTTGGCGCCTATGCACTGTTGCCGCGCGGTGATGCGCTGCTGTTGACGTGCCAGACGGATCCGGATCCGGACCTGCAACTGCCGGGCGGGGGCATCGACCCGGGCGAATCGCCAATCACCGCCCTGCACCGCGAGGTTTATGAGGAAACCGGCTGGCTGATCGCGGCACCGCGGCGCGTCGGCACGTTCCGGCGGTTCACCTATATGCCGGAATACGACCTGTGGGCGGAAAAGATCTGTCTGATCTACTCTGCCCGGCCGGTACGCCGCCTGGGACCGCCGACCGAACCGGCCCATACCGCGCTGTGGATGGCCGCCGACGCGGCGGTCGAGGCGCTGGGCAACGCGGGCGACCGGCACTTTGCCGCCCGGCACCTTCGCCGTCTCAGGGACCGTTGAACTCCAGGAACGTGGCTGAAACGTCGTCTTCCAGCCCATGTTCGGCTGACATGACCTGTGTCAGCCGCCAGAACAGGTCATCCAGAAACTCCTGCCCGCCCTGTTGCGGATCGCAGTCCCGAACCAGTCTCAACAGACCTTCGGGTTCCAGCATTTCGCCGTTTTCCAGCCGACATTCCGTGAAACCGTCGGAGTAAAGCAGCAGACGGTCGCCGGGATGCATCTGGGTCTGGTATTGGGTATAGGGGATATCCGGCAACAGACCGATCGGAACGCCGCCCTCGCCAATGAACTCGGCACTGCCATCGGCACGCAGCAGCAAAGGGTGCGGATGCCCGGCCTGTACCATCTTCAACAGCCCGCTGCGCAGATCCATGATGGCGTAGACCATGGTAAAGTATTCCTCGATCCCGGCATCTGCGATCAGGCGCGAGTTCAGCGTGCTGGCCACCTCCTGCGGTGGGCGCAGCGCATAAAATCTGCCGAAGCGCTTTTCCATCGCAACGTTCTGATCGAAATAAAGGCTCGACAGATACCCCCCAAGCCGCGCGGTCATCATGGCAGATGTAATACCGTGGCCGGATACGTCGATGCTGTAGAATCCCAGCCGGTTCTCTCCGGGAGAAAACATACCGACAAGATCGCCGCCGATATGGCCGCAGGGTTTCAACAGCAAGCTGACCCGCGACCTACCAAAATCGCGGGTGAAATCTGGCACCAGGGATTCCTGGATCTTGCGGGCCTGTATCAGGTCCTTGTCGATAGCATCATGCGCGACCTTGAGTTCGTCCAGCGCGCGGGCGATCATCTGGTTCTTGCGCGACAATTCTCGCTGCATTCCCAGGATCCGGTCGCCTGCGGAAATCCGTGCGCGCAATTCGTCGGCATCAACCGGCTTAATCAGGAAATCGTCAGCGCCCGCATCCAGCCCGTGGGCCACCTCGTTCTTTTCGCTTTTGGAGGTGAGCAGGATGAAATAGCAATACTTGTCCGAATTTAGCCGCCGGAACGTGCGGCAAAATTCGACCCCGGTCATCCCGGGCATGACCCAATCGCTGACGATCAGGTCGGGCATCGAGTGCGCGCAGATTTCCATGGCCTGTTCGGCGCTGTCTGCCTCGATCACCTCAAATCCCCACTTCTTGAGAGAGCTGGACAGAATTCGGCGCTGCAACCGACTGTCGTCGACGACCAGAACCTTGCGGATTGCCCCGGGTTCCATTTCGGTCTGGGCCTCCATTTCCCTGCGCTGCAACACTGATCCCGCCCCGAACACACCAAAGTTTGATGACAGGCAGGTTTGGGACACGCCTCTTAACATCCAGTGAAACGGACAATTCTAAGCAACTGCACGGATCTCTTAACCCGGTGTTTACCGACAATGCCCTAACCAAGAGTGAAAGAAAGGCTGGTCGGAGGTGCCTCATGATCAATTGGCCCCGCGTTACACAACTCAGGGACGAGATCGGCGCCGAGGATTTCGGCGAAGTGGTGCAGCTGTTTCTGGAAGAGGTGGAAGAAGTGATTGATCGGATGCGCGAGAATCCCGATTCAGACAGATTGGAAAGCGATCTTCACTTCCTCAAGGGTAGTGCGCTCAACCTCGGATTCAGATCATTTTCCACCCTTTGCCAGGATGGAGAACGAAAGGCCGCCGCAGGCAGGGCGGACGAGGTAGATGTTGCTGCGGTGCTTCTAAACTTCGAACAGTCGCGCGATGTGTTCCAGGCGGAACTGGCCGCGCATGTGTAAGCGTGCTCAGATTACGAATTGGGCCAGTGTTTCGTTGCGGGTGATGTCGGTATAGGTGAACCCGGCCTCGTCCAGATGGGCATAGAGTCGCTCGAAATTCTCGGGCTTGCTGGTCTCGATCCCGATCAGGACAGATCCGAAGTTGCGTGCCGATTTCTTCATGTATTCAAACCGGGCGATATCGTCATCCGGCCCAAGAATGTTGAGAAACTCCTTCAGCGCGCCAGGACGTTGCGGCAGACGCAGCAGAAAGTATTTCTTGACCCCCAAATACCGTTGCGCGCGCTCCTTGACCTCGGGCAGGCGTTCGAAATCGAAATTGCCGCCCGAGGTGACGCAGACCACGGTCTTGCCCCGGATGAAGCTTTGCACATCGGCCACCGCTTCGACCGACAGCGCGCCGGCGGGTTCCAGCACGATGCCCTCGACATTCAGCATCTCTATGATGGTGGTGCAGATCCGATCCTCGGACATCACAAGCACATCCGACATGTGCCGCGACTTCAACAGGTCGAATGTCTTTTCCCCGATCCGGCCCACCGCCGCGCCATCGACGAAATTGTCCACATGGTCGAGCGTCACCGGATGCCCCGCCGCCAGTGCCGCGCGCAGACAGGCGCCGCCCTCGGGCTCGACAAAGATGCAATGGCTGCGATCCCCGAACCAGGTCGCCACCCCTGCCGACATGCCGCCGCCGCCGACCGGCAGCACCACATGATCAGGCACCCCGCCCAACTGTTCCTCGATCTCGACGGCCAGCGAGGCCTGCCCCTCGATCACATCGGCATCGTCGAAGGGGGATAGGAAATGCCCGCCCTCCTTCGCGCACCAGACTTGAGCGGCGGCCAGCGTCTGGTCGAAATAGTCGCCAGTCAGATGAATTTCGATCTGATCGCCGCCGAACATGCGGGTTTTCTGGATCTTCTGCTGCGGCGTGGTCACCGGCATGAAGATCACCCCGCGCACCCCCATGTGCCGGCACATATAGGCGACGCCTTGGGCATGGTTACCCGCACTGGCACAGACGAACAGCCCCTTCCCCGGCTGCTTGCGCATCGCGTTGAAGGCACCGCGGATCTTGTAGGACCGGACCGGGCTCAGGTCCTCGCGCTTGAGCCAGATATCGGCGCCATAACGCGCCGACAGATGGTCGTTGCGCTGCAACGGCGTGGCGGGAAAGACATCGCGCATCGCCTGTTCGGCAGCGCGGGCTCGGGTCATGAAATCGCTCATTCCGCCTGACTGCCGCAACCCCGCGCCCGAGGCAAGGAATACATTTGTGTGCCGCCGGTTGCTCCCGATTTCGTCGCACATCCGACGCCACAACTTGCCCCCAACCGCAAAACCCGCTAGGCCCCACACGTCATGCGTTTAAGGGGAAATCCGATGTCCGCGCCCAAGAAAGTTGTCCTGGCCTATTCCGGTGGCCTCGATACCTCGATCATCCTGAAATGGTTGCAGACCGAATATGGCTGCGAGGTTGTTACCTTTACCGCCGATCTCGGTCAGGGAGAGGAGCTGGAACCCGCCCGCAAGAAGGCAGAATTGCTCGGCATCAAGCCCGAGAACATCCATATCGAGGATGTGCGCGAAGAGTTCGTGCGCGACTTCGTCTTTCCGATGTTCCGCGCCAATGCGGTGTACGAGGGGCTGTATCTGCTGGGCACTTCGATCGCGCGGCCGCTGATCTCGAAACGTTTGGTCGAGATCGCCGCCGAACACGGCGCCGATGCGGTGGCCCATGGCGCCACCGGCAAGGGCAACGATCAGGTGCGGTTCGAACTTTCCGCCTATGCGCTGAACCCCGAGATCAAGGTGATCGCGCCCTGGCGCCTGTGGGATCTGACCAGCCGCACCCGCCTGCTGGAGTTCGCCGAACAGAACCAGATCCCGATCGCCAAGGACAAGCGCGGCGAGGCGCCGTTCTCGGTCGATGCGAACCTGTTGCACACCTCGTCCGAAGGCAAGGTGCTGGAGGATCCGGGCGTCGAGGCGCCCGATTACGTCGCCCAGCGCATCGTCGCGGTCGAAGACGCCCCCGACACGCCCGAGTTCATCGAAATCACCTTTGAAAAAGGCGATGCGGTGGCGATCAATGGCGAGGCGATGTCGCCCGCGACCATCCTGACCCGTCTGAACGAGTTGGGCGGCAAGCACGGTATCGGCCTCTTGGACTTCGTCGAGAACCGCTTTGTCGGAATGAAGTCGCGCGGCGTCTATGAGACCCCCGGCGGCACCATCCTGCTCGAGGCGCATCGCGGCATCGAACAGATCACGCTGGACAGCGGCGCGGGCCACCTGAAGGATTCGATCATGCCCCGCTATGCCGAGCTGATCTATAACGGCTTCTGGTTCAGCCCCGAGCGCGAGATGCTGCAGGCCCTGATCGACAAGAGCCAAGAGCATGTGTCGGGCACCGTCCGGCTGAAACTCTACAAGGGCTCGGCACGTACCGTCGCCCGCTGGTCGGATCATTCGCTCTATTCCGAAAAGCACGTGACCTTCGAAGAAGACGCGGGCGCCTACGACCAGCAGGATGCTAAAGGTTTCATCCAGCTGAACGCGCTGCGACTGAAACTGATCGCCACCCGCAACCGTCGCGTCGCGGACAAGTGAGCGCCGAAGACGACTTTGACGAAGACGACGAACTTGAGATGTTCGTCGAAGCGCAGGACACCGTTTGGCCGGATGTCCTGCGTGAACTGACTGCGGGACAGAAGACGAGCCACTGGATGTGGTTCGTCTTTCCGCAACTGGCCGAACTGGGCCGGTCGCATATGGCACAGCTTTATGGAGTCGAGGATCTGGACGAGGCCGCCGCCTATCTGGCCCACCCCATATTACGCGCCCGCCTGGTCGAGGTCAGCCGCCTGATGCTCGGCCACTCCGACAAACGGCCCGAGGATATCCTGGGCAGTATCGACGCCAGGAAACTGCGCTCCTCCATGACCCTGTTTGCCGCGGTGCCGGACGCGCCGGGCGAGTTCCGCGCTGTTCTGGACAGGTTCTATGGCGGGTCGCCCTGCCCCCTGACACAAAGCGCGCTGGGCGGCTGACTCTGCCCCTTGGTCAGGCTTGCCAAGCTTACGTCGGGCCCCTACCGCTTTTCCCAGCAACACGAGGGGTGCGACATGCTTCAGGACATCGCCGACAAGATGCAGACCGAACTGGCGGGCAAAAGCTTTGACGGATCGCTGAAATTCGATTGCGGCGAGGATGGCGTGATCGTTCTGGCCGACAACACCGCCAGCACCCAGGACCGCGACACCGATTGCACCATCCGTCTGAGCCAGGACAATCTGGTCAAACTGCTGACCGGCAAGCTGAACCCGATGACCGGAGTGATGATGGGCAAGCTCAAGATCAGCGGCAACATGGCCGTGGCGATGAAGCTGGGGCAGCTCCTGTAACGACCTGCGTTCAGGGCCTGCCGTCTGTAAACTGGACCAGATCCCAAAGCGTGCCGTAAAGATCGCGGAACACCGCCACGATGCCATAAGGCTGCTCCCTGGGCTCGCGGACAAATTCGATACCCTGATCGCGAAACGCCTGGTAGTCGCGCCAGAAATCATCGGTTCTCAGAAACAGGAACACCCGTCCCCCGACCTGATCGCCGATATATCGGGCCTGATGCGCGTCGGACGCCCGCGCCAGCAGGATCGAACAGCTATCCGCGCCCGGCCGCACCACGACCCAGCGCTTGTCCTGTTCCGGTTGATAGCTGTCCTCGACCAGCTCGAACCCCAGCTTGCCGACATAGAAACCGATGGCCTCGTCATAATCCCGCACAACCAGCGCGACATGAGCCAGAGATCTGCGCATCGATAGCCCTTTCCTCTTGCCCAAATTATCCCGGGGTGAATGCGCCAAAGGCGCAGAGGGGCAGCGCCCCTTTTCCCCGGTTCAGATCTTTTTTGCCTTCATCCGCTCGTAAAACGGCAATGCCGCATCCAGCACCGGTTGCAGCGCGCGCGGCACCTCGGGCAACTCGCCCTCGGGCCCGGCAAACCCGGTCGAGTTCCAGACGGCCCCGTACCAGTGCCGCGCCCAGACCCCATCGTCCTTGTGGCCACCCTTGGGCCAGTTCAGCATATGCGGCGACCACGGCACGCCGATCCGGTCACACAGCCGCTCCAACATTTGTGCCGGATTATCGCGGATATCATGGCTGTCGATCACCACCGGGTCGCCGCCCCAACCCGATACCTCGTCAAACAGTTCCGCCTGCTGAGCGAATCCGATATCTTCAAGCGTCGGGTTTTCGCGTTTCTCGGCATAGCTGGCGATCACCCGCGCCGGATGGCGGATCAGGAACACGTTGCAGACCGACCGCATCCAGTCGCGCGGGATGCCGGGGATCATGTGCTGGGTCATGTGTTTCTGGTACCAGAACGGCCGCGCGCCCGGATTGGCGCCGACCAGCATCGCCGCCACCTGCTCAGGGTCCTGCGATTGGGCGGCCAGAACCTCTTCCCGCATCGGGTGGTTCAGCCCGGTCATCGCCAGATAGGCGGCATAGAATGGCTCGTCAATTACCGCGCAATCGGTACGGGCGCCAAAGGCGTACATCATCGCCGTCGACAGGTTGCGCGGCCCCGACCACATCGCGATTTTCATCCCTGCCCCCTCAAGGTGTGAATTCGCGGGCAAGCTATCTGCCCCGCCCACGGGTTCCAAGGGGTAAACCGCCGATCAACAGAGCGTGACAAACCATGTCGGCAGCTTGTCGCACGGGTCCGATCGCGGCAGCCTGAAGATATCTGCAAGAGGAGGTCCGAAATGTCCCCGATCCAGACGCTTAAATCCATCGCCCTTGTTGCCGCCATGGCGCTGGCATCCGTGCTGCAACCCGCCCCTGCACGGGCGGCCCCTGCCGAAACTCTGACCGTGGCAGGCGGCTGCTTCTGGTGTGTCGAATCCGATTTCGAACAGGTGCCCGGCGTTCTGGGTGCAGTGTCCGGCTATACCGGCGGGACGGTCGAGAATCCCACCTACAAGCAGGTCACGCGCGGTGGCACCGGGCATTTTGAGGCGGTGCAGATCACCTTCGACCCTGACCGGGTTTCACGTGAACGCCTGCTGCATCTATTCTTCCGCTCGGTCGATCCAACCGATGCAGGTGGCCAGTTCTGTGATCGCGGCGACAGCTATCGCACCGCGATATTTGTCTCTAACAAGGAAGAATCCGCGCTTGCGGCCCAAGCAAAGGCCAAGGCCGAAGCTCAGTTGGGGCAAAAGGTCGTAACCCCGGTTCTGGATGCTGGGCCCTTTTATCCGGCAGAGGCGTATCATCAGGACTATTACAAGGGCGACAGCCTTGTGCTCACCCGGTTCGGCCCGAAACGACAGCACACGGCGTACAAGCTTTATCGCAATTCCTGTGGCCGCGATGCGCGGGTGAAACAGCTTTGGGGCGATGCGGCACCCTTTGCGGGCAGCTAGAACCGCGCCTCCAAAACCTCTTTCAGATCGGGGATAACATCGGCCGTGCCGTGACGCATCACCATCAGCGCGGCGGCGCGCATCGCCTGAGCAATCGCCTGCGGCATCGGAAGGCCGCGATCCATCCCGGACAGGACATAACCGGTAAAGGTATCACCTGCCCCGGTGGTATCGACCGCAGTGACCTTATGCGCGGGGTATTCCGCCGTTTTCCCCCGATTAGTGTCGAAATAGCGCGCGCCCTTGGATCCCAGTGTCACGATGACATGCTGCACCGGCAACTGATCCGGCGACAGGCCGGTTGCTTGTTGCAACTGCTCGGCCTCGACCGCGTTCAGGATCAGGAAATCGAGCCACGGCAGGACATCCCGCACCGCCTGCGCGTCAAAGGGGGCTGCGGCATAGCACACGGTCAGGCCGCGTTCGCGACCCAGCCGCGCCGCCTCAACCTGGGCGCTGGTCTCGTTCTGCATCACCAGCAGGTCGCCCGGCGTGGCATCCGCCAGCACATTGGCGATCCGCTCGGGTGATATCGCCCGGTTGGCGCCGGGCAACAGAACGATCAGATTTTCGCCGCCCGGCTCAACCGCGATGATGGCGTGGCCCGTGGGCGCCTCCAGCGTCGCGATATGGCGGGTATCGACGCCATATTCGGTCAGCCGGTCGACGGCCCAGCGCCCATCCGGCCCCACCGCGCCGATTTGGTGCACATGCGAACCCGCGCGGGCGGCGGCCACCGACATGTTGGCGCCCTTGCCGCCCAGAAACCGCTCCATCCCCGAGGCGGCCAGGGTTTCGCCCGGCCCGGGCAGGTGCGGCACGGCATAAACCATGTCCGCATTGATCGAGCCGAGGTTCCAGATCGCCATGGCCTAGCCGATCTCGGCCGAGGCCAGCACCGCCATGTTCAGAATGTCATTGGCGGTGGAGACGGTCGAACAGATCTGGATCGGCTTGTCGACACCGGTCAGGATCGGGCCAATCACCGTGGCGCCTGCCATCTCCTGCATCAGCTTGGTCGAAATCGAGGCTGAGTGCCGCGCCGGCACGATCAGGATATTCGCGGGGCCAGTGAGACGCGAGAAGGGATAGGCCTCTTTCGAGCGCGGGTTCAGCGCCACATCGACGGTCATTTCGCCTTCGAACTCGAAATTCACGCCGCGCTCTTCCAGCACCTTGGGCGCTTTCGTGAGCTTCTCGGTCCGCTCCGAGATCGGATACCCAAAGGTCGAGAAACTGACAAAGGCCACGCGCGGCTCCAGCCCCATATGGCGGGCCACGTCAGCGGCGCGTTCGGCGATGGTGGCCAGATCGTATTCATTTGGCCATTCATGAACCAGCGTATCGCCGATCAGCACAATCTTGCCCTTGTGCAACAATGCGGTGATCCCCGCCGCCCCATGCGCGGCGTCGGCGTCAAACACATGGCTGATCTGGTGCAGCACATGCGCCGACTTGCGGGTCGCCCCGGTCACCAGCCCGTCGCCATGCCCATGTGCCAGCATCAGGGCCGAGAACACGTGCCGGTCGCGCGCGGCGAGGCGATGCACATCCTTCTGATCGAACCCCTTGCGTTGCAGGCGCGAGTACAGGAACTCCTTATAGGCCTCCAGATGCGTGGTGTTGGCGGCGTTCACCACCTCCAACTCGCGCACCGCATCCTCCAGGCCCGCAGCTTCAAGCTTGGTCTTCACGTCGTCATGACGGCCCACCACCAGCGCCTTGCCATAGCCCGAGCGCTGATACATCACCGCCGCGCGCAGCACGCGGGGGTCGTCGCCCTCGGCAAAGATCATCCGGCTTTGCGCCTTGCGGGCACGGGCGTTGATGCCGCGCAGGATGCTGGCGGTCGGATCCATCCGCGATTTCAGGCCCAGCTCATAGGCATCCATGTCGATGATCGGCCGCCGCGCCGCGCCGGTATCCATACCCGCACGCGCCACGGCGGGCGGAATGCGGTGGATCAGGCGCGGGTCGAACGGGGTCGGGATGATGTAGTCGCGGCCAAACGTCAGGCTCTTGCCATAGGCCATTGCAACCTCGTCCGGCACATCCTCGCGCGCCAGCGCCGCCAGCGCATGAGCGCAGGCGATCTTCATCTCGTCATTGATCGCGCGGGCATGAATATCCAGCGCGCCGCGGAAGAGATAGGGAAAGCCCAACACGTTGTTGACCTGGTTGGGATAGTCGCTGCGCCCGGTGGCGACGATGGCGTCGCGGCGCACCTCGTGCGCCTCCTCGGGCGTGATTTCGGGGTCAGGGTTGGCCATGGCAAAGATGACCGGGTTGTCGGCCATGCTCTGCACCATCTCTTGCGTCACCGCGCCCTTGACGCTGACACCCAGGAACACGTCGGCCCCCTTCATCGCCTCTTCGAGGCTGCGCAGCTCGGTCTTGATGGCATGGGCCGATTTCCACTGGTTCATGCCCTCGGTACGGCCCTGATAGATCACGCCCTTGGTGTCGCAGACGATGCAGTTCTCGTGCCGCGCACCCATGGTTTTCAAGAGTTCGATACAGGCGATGCCCGCCGCCCCGGCGCCGTTCAGCACGATCTTCACATCTTCGATCTTCTTGCCCGAGATGTGTAGCGCGTTGATCAGCCCCGCCGCGCAGATCACCGCCGTGCCGTGCTGGTCGTCGTGAAAGACGGGAATGTCCATCTCTTCCTTCAGGCGCTGCTCGATGATGAAACATTCGGGCGCCTTGATGTCTTCGAGGTTGATGCCGCCGAATGTCGGCCCCATCAGCCGCACCGCGCGGCAGAACTCATCCGGATCCTCGGTATCCAGTTCGATGTCGATCGAGTTCACGTCGGCAAAGCGCTTGAACAACACCGCCTTGCCCTCCATCACCGGCTTGCCGCCCAGCGCGCCCAGGTTGCCCAGGCCCAGAACCGCCGTCCCGTTCGAGATCACCGCAACCAGGTTGCCCTTGTTGGTATAGTCATATGCCAGCCCGGGATCGGCCGCGATCGCCTCGCAGGGGACCGCCACGCCGGGGGAATAGGCCAGCGACAGATCGCGCTGCGTGGTCATGGGGACGGTGGCCTGCACCTCCCACTTGCCGGGGGTCGGTTCGAGGTGAAAGGCCAGCGCCTCTTCGTTTGTGATCTTCGCTTTGGGCATGGGATGGGTCGTTTCTCTGCTATGCGGGCTTTCAGCGTCATAGCGCAGGCAATCGCGCGCCTCAACGACAATGCGTTTTCGCCTTTCGCCGCAGGGGCCGGATTTGTAAGGTCGCGCGCACCAGCCGCCGGAGAACAATGCCTTGACAACCGTCACACCCATGATGGCCCAATACCTGGAAATCAAAGAGGCCCATGCCGACGCCTTGCTGTTCTACCGGATGGGCGATTTCTACGAGATGTTCTTTGACGACGCGATTGCCGCAGCCGAGGCGCTGGATATCGCGCTGACCAAGCGCGGCAAGCACGAGGGCGAGGATATCCCGATGTGCGGCGTGCCTGTCCACGCCGCCGAGGGCTATCTGCTGACCCTGATCCGCAAAGGGTTCCGCGTCGCCGTCTGTGAACAGATGGAAAGCCCGGCCGAGGCCAAGAAGCGCGGATCGAAATCCGTGGTCCGGCGCGATGTGGTGCGGCTGGTGACCCCCGGCACCTTGACCGAGGATGCCTTGCTGGAGGCGCGCCGTCACAACTTCCTGGTCGCATATGCCGAGGTGCGCAGTGGCGCGGCGCTGGCCTGGGCCGATATCTCGACCGGCGATTTCCACGTGATGCCGGTGACCCGCCCCCGGCTCAGCCCGGAACTTGCGCGGCTGGCCCCCTCTGAGCTGCTGGTGGTCGATGAACCGGTGTTCCAGCAACTGCGCCCGCTGGCCGATGATTACCGCATTCCGCTGACCCCGATGGGCAAGGCCAGTTTCGACAGCATGGCCGCCGAAAAGCGCCTGTGCGAACTTTACAAGGTCGGCTCGCTGGAGGGGTTTGGGACCTTCGCTCGCGCCGAATTGTCGGCCATGGGTGCGCTGATTGACTATCTGGACCTCACCCAGAAAGGCAAACTGCCGCTGCTGCAACCTCCGGTGCAAGAGGCCGAGGACCGGGTGATGCAGATCGACGCCGCCACAAGGCGCAATCTGGAACTGACCCGCTCCTTGTCCGGCGAACGCGGCGGCTCGCTCTTGTCGGTGATCGACCGCACGGTCACCCCCGGTGGCGCCCGCTTGCTGGAACAGCGCATCGCCAGCCCGTCCCGCAATCTGGACGTCATCCACGCACGGCTCTCGGCGCTCGACTTCTGTATCGACCACACCACCCTGGCCGCCGACCTGCGCGCCGCCCTGCGCAAGACGCCCGACCTGGACCGTGCCCTGTCGCGCCTGGCGCTGGACCGGGGCGGCCCGCGCGACCTTGCCGCGATCCGCAACGGGCTGGGCCAGGCCGAGGCGATTGCCGCCCTCTGCGACGGGCTTGATCTGCCGGGGCTGATTGCCAATGCCTGTGCCGATCTGAACGGGTTCGACGACCTGCTTGGCCTGCTCGACACCGCGCTGGTAGCGGAGCCGCCGCTTCTGGCCCGCGATGGCGGCTTCATCGCGCCGGGTTATGACAGCGAACTGGACGAGGCGCGCGAGCTTCGCGACAAGGGCCGTGGCGTCATCGCCGGGATGCAGCAGAAATATGCCGAACATACCGGCATCGCCTCGCTGAAGATCAAGCACAACAACGTGCTGGGCTATTTCATCGAAACCACCGCCACGCACGCGGCCAAGATGCTGAACCCGCCGCTGAGCGAGACCTATATCCACCGACAGACCACTGCCAATCAGGTGCGCTTTACCACGGTCGAGTTGAGCGAGTTGGAAACCCGCATCCTGAACGCTGGCAATCACGCGCTCGAGATCGAAAAGCGGCTCTATTCCAGCCTTTCCGGCGCAATACTAGAGGCCGCCGCCCGCCTCAACCTCGCAGCGCGCGGCCTGGCCGAACTTGATCTTGCGACCGCGCTGGCCGATCTGGCACGGGCCGAGAACTGGTGCCGACCCAGCGTCGACGCCTCACGCGCCTTTGCCATCGAGGGCGGCCGCCACCCGGTGGTGGAACACGCCCTGCGCCGACAGGGCGGCGAGCCGTTCGTGGCCAATGACTGCAACCTCAGCGCCGACAAGGGCGCCGCAATCCGCCTGCTGACCGGCCCCAACATGGCCGGTAAATCAACCTATCTGCGGCAGAACGCGCTGATCGCCCTGCTTGCCCAGATGGGCAGCTACGTGCCTGCCGACAGCGCCCATATCGGGGTGGTCAGCCAGCTTTTCAGCCGCGTCGGCGCTTCGGACGATCTGGCACGCGGCCGCTCGACCTTCATGGTCGAGATGGTGGAAACCGCCGCCATCCTGAACCAGGCCGACGACCACGCACTGGTCATCCTGGACGAAATCGGCCGCGGCACCGCCACCTATGACGGGCTTTCCATCGCCTGGGCCACGCTGGAACATCTGCACGCGACCAACCGCTGCCGCGCTCTGTTCGCTACCCATTACCACGAATTGACCGCGCTCGCCGCGACCCTCGACGGCGTCGAAAACCTGACCGTCGCGGTCAAGGAGTGGGAGGGAGAAGTGATTTTCCTGCACGAGGTGCGCCAAGGCGCCGCCGACCGCTCTTATGGCGTGCAGGTGGCACAGCTGGCGGGTCTGCCGCCCTCGGTCGTGGCCCGCGCCCGGGTGGTGCTGGACCAGCTGGAGAAATCCGAACGCGAAGGCGGCAAGCAAAAGGCGCTGATCGACGATCTGCCGCTGTTCTCCGCCGCGCCGCCACCGCCGCCGCCCGCGCCAAAGACCTCACCCGCCGACGCGATGCTCAAAGACATCCACCCCGACGAGCTGACGCCCCGCCAGGCGCTGGAAGTACTCTATAAACTGAAAGAGGCGGCCAGATCCTGACCGCCTCTTCATCTCGCTGAAAATACTCCCGCCGGAGGCTTGGCGAAGCCAAAATCAGCCGGCAGGCATCGACGATACGCCAACCTGCGCCGGGCGCAACAGACGGTCGTGCAGCATGAAGCCTTCGGCCGATACCTGGATGATATCACCCGCCCGGGTACCCGGCACCGGTGCCTCGAACATCGCCTCGTGCATCTGCGGATCGAACCGGTCGCCCACCTGCGGCGACAGGACCTGGATACCATGCTTGCCGAACACATCAAGCAGCGCCCGCATCGTCAGTTCGATCCCCTCGATCAGCGCGCCCGAAACCGCCCGCTGTTCATCGGTCATCGCCTCCAGCGCGCGTTTCATGTTGTCGTAAACCGGCAGCATGTCGCGCGCCAGTTTCGAGCCGCCGTATTGCTCGGCCTCGCGCCGCGCGCGCTCACCGCGCTTGCGGACGTTTTCGGCATCCGCCAGCGCCCGCATGAACTTGTCCTTGTATTCGTCCCGCTCGGCCAGCAGCGCATCGACCTCGGCGGCCTCGCCGGTGATCTCCGCCATGTCCTCAGCATATTCCTCGGCTTCGGCGGTTGCGATATCGTCCAGAAACTCTTCGTTCTTCGACTCTGCCATTCTTCTACCTCTAGCTCCGGTCGGAAATCAGCCGCCCGACCAGTTGTGCCGTGTAATCCACAATCGGCACGATCCGTCCATAGTTCAGGCGGGTGGGTCCGATGACCCCGACCGCTCCGATGATCTTTCGGTCAGCGTTCATATAAGGAGACACCACCAAAGAGGAACCCGAAAGTGAGAAAAGTTTGTTCTCGGACCCGATAAAAATGCGCACACCCTCGCCCTGTTCGGTCAATTCCAGGAATTCGGCGATGTCCCGCTTGCGTTCCAGGTCATCAAACAGCGTCCGGATACGCTCCAGCTCCTCTTCCTGACCAGCACCGCCCAACAGATTCGCCCGGCCCCGGACGATCAGCCGCGCTGTATCGGCCCCCTGCCCCTCCCACACGGCAAGGCCGCTTTCCACCATTTCGCGTGCCAGCCCGTCGACCTCCTGCTGGCGGGCGCGGATCTCGGTCTGCATCATCCGGCGGACATCGCTCAGCGTCTTGCCCTCGATCAGCGCGTTTAAGAAATTGGCCGCCTCACGCATGGAACTGGGAGTCTGCCCCGGCGGCGGGATGAACAGACGGTTTTCCACATGCCCATCGGCAAAGACGAGCACCACCAGCGCCCGGTCATGACCCAGCGATACGAACTCGATATGCTTGATCTCGGTCTCGTGCTTGGGCGTCAGCACCAGCGAGGCGCCCTGGCTGACCCGGCTCAGAGCCGCACCAATCTTGTCCAGCGCGCCGCCGACATCGCCGGTGTTACCGCCCATGGTGGCATCCAGCTTTTGCCTGTCGCCCATGTCCAGATCGCCGATCTCCAACAACCCGTCGACGAACATCCGCAATCCCATCTGCGTCGGAATCCGCCCGGCGCTGACATGGGGGCTGTCCAGCAGGCCCAGATATTCGAGGTCCTGCATCACGTTGCGCACCGTGGCCGCGCTGACCTTTTCGCTCAACGTGCGGGTCAAGGTCCGGCTGCCGACCGGTTCGCCACTGTCGAGATAGCTTTCGACGATCAGACGAAACACCTCGCGCGAGCGATCGTTCAGATCGTCCAGGATTTTGCGTGCGTCACTCATCTGTCTTCCCTGACTGTCAGGTCATTAAATCCGCTGTCCGGAAAAGGTCAATCGGGCTTGCATCGCCGCCCCTGCGGGCGGTATCCCCTGCGCAACAGACAAAGGATGACCCATGCGACCCTCTGGACGAGATCTAAGCGAAATGCGCCCGGTTTCAATCGAAACCGGTTTCACAAAACATGCCGAAGGCTCGTGCCTGATCAAGATGGGCGACACGCATGTGCTGTGCACCGCCACTATCGAGGATCGCGTGCCCCCCTTTATCAAGGGCTCTGGCCTGGGCTGGGTCACCGCCGAATACGGCATGCTGCCGCGCGCCACCAACACCCGCATGCGGCGCGAGGCCGCCAGCGGCAAGCAAGGCGGCCGCACCGTTGAGATACAGCGCCTGATCGGTCGCGCCCTGCGTGCAGGCGTTGACCGGGTGGCCCTGGGCGAGCGTCAGATCACCGTCGACTGTGACGTGATCCAGGCCGATGGCGGCACCCGCTGCGCCTCGATCACCGGTGGCTGGGTCGCGCTGCGCCTGGCAGTGAACAAGCTGATGAAGGCGGGCGATGTCATTTCCGACCCGCTGGTCGATCCCGTCGCCGCTGTCTCCTGTGGCATCTATGCCGGTCAGCCGGTGCTGGACCTCGATTACCCCGAGGACAGCGAAGCAGGCGTCGACGGCAATTTCATCATGACCGGGTCCGGCAAGCTGATCGAGGTACAGATGAGCGCCGAAGGCTCGGTCTTCAACCGCGCGCAGCTGGATCAGCTGCTGGGCCTGGCCGAAAAGGGCGTGGGTGAACTGGTCGCCGCGCAAAAGGCCGCCACCGCATGACCCGCAGGTTCACAGGCGACACGCTGCTGATCGCAACCCACAACAAGGGCAAGCTGGAAGAGATGGCACATCTCCTCCAGCCCTTTGGGGTCAAGGTCGTCGGCGCCGCCGAAATGAACCTGCCCGAACCGAAAGAGACCGAAGACACCTTTGTCGGCAATGCCCGGATCAAGGCGCATGCCGCCGCCCGGGCCACCGGCCTGCCCGCCCTGTCCGATGACAGCGGCATCACCATCGACGCGCTGGATGGCGCGCCGGGGGTATACACCGCGGACTGGGCCGAAACCGGCAATGGGCGTGATTTCATGATGGCGATGACCCGCGCCCACGACGCGCTGGAGGCCAAGGGCGCCCCGCACCCCCGCCTCGCACAATTCCGCTGCACGCTGGTGCTGGCCTGGCCCGAAGGCCATGACGAGGTGTTCGAGGGTGTAGCCCCCGGTCACCTGGTCTGGCCCACTCGTGGCGCGGCCGGGTTCGGCTATGACCCGATGTTCGTACCCGAGGGCTATGATGTGACCTTTGCCGAGATGGACCGCTGGGAAAAGAACAAGATCAGCCACCGCGCCCGCGCGGTCGAGAAATTTGTAAAGGGCTGTTTTGGCGGATGACTGGCAGCATGGAGGCTTTGGCCTCTACGTGCATTGGCCCTTTTGCCAGGCCAAGTGCCCCTATTGCGACTTCAACAGCCATGTTGCCCGTGAAATAGGCCAGAAATCCTGGGTTAGAGCCTATATTGCCGAACTTGAACGCTCTGCCGCCGAACTGCCGGGCCGGGTACTGAACACCATCTTTTTCGGCGGCGGCACCCCATCCCTGATGATGCCGGAAACTGTTGCGGCGGTGATCGAAACCGCACGCCGACTCTGGCCCTGCGCCAACGACATGGAAATCACGCTCGAGGCCAATCCCGGCTCGGTCGAGGCCGGTCGCTTTGCGGCTTATCGAGATGGCGGGGTCAACCGGATCTCGATGGGGGTGCAGGCGCTGAACGACCAGGACCTGCACCGCCTGGGCCGCATTCACAGCGTCGCCGAGGCGCGCGCCGCTTTTGACATCGCGCGCCGCTGTTTTGACCGGGTCAGTTTCGATCTGATCTATGCCCGGCAGGATCAGACGCCCGACGCCTGGTGTTCCGAATTGAACGAAGCGCTGGCCATGGCCGTCGATCACCTCTCGCTCTACCAGCTAACGATCGAGGACGGCACCGCCTTTGGCGACCGCTATGCGCGCGGCAAGCTGCGCGGCCTGCCCGCCGATGACGACGCCGCCGACATGTACCTGATCACGCAAGAGGTCTGCGCCGCCCATGGGCTGCCCGCCTACGAGGTCTCGAACCACGCCCGCCCCGGCGCCGAGTCCCGCCACAACCTGATTTATTGGCGTTATGGCGACTATGTCGGCATCGGTCCCGGCGCGCATGGCCGCATCACCATAGATGGTCAGCGGTTTGCCACCGAAAGCCCGCTGAACCCCGGCGCTTGGCTATCATCCGTCGCAAAAGGCTCCGGTGAGTTGAGCCGCGTAACACTATCTCTACAAGATCAAGCAGATGAATACCTGATGATGGGTCTTCGTATATCCGAAGGGCTAGATATCACCCGGTACGAGGCGCTTTCGCCGCAACCCCTGAACCGGAACCGCCTTGCCCATCTGACCGAACTGGGCATGATCGACATCAATGGGCCGCGGCTAAAGGCAACAGCCCAGGGGCGCGCAGTTCTGAACGCGGTCATTCTGGACCTGATGTCGGAGTAGAGGATGCAGTTTATCTGGGCAGCTCTTGGACTGGTCTGTGTTGCCCTCGCCCTGATTGGCGTTGTCCTGCCGCTCCTTCCCACGGTCCCCTTCCTTCTGCTGGCCGCGTTTTTCTTTGCCCGCTCGTCCGAACGCTTGCACACTTGGCTGCTGACCCACCGCCTGTTTGGGCCGATGATCGTGGACTGGCAGCAATCCGGCGCCATCCGTCCGGGTGCAAAAAAGGCGGCAACCCTGTCGATTGCCGCCGTCTTCGGTCTGTCGATTCTATTATCGGCTCCCTCCCACGTCCTGGCCATACAGGCCGTGGTTCTAGGTGGAGTGCTGATTTTTATCTGGACCCGCCCTAACGGCTGAGTTTAGCGCAAAGATCGTCCAGCTGATCAAGGTTTTCGTACATCAGGATCACCTGGCCGGACTCGGTGCCCGGCTTGTGATTGATCGTAACCTTCATCGCCAGAATCGCCGACAGGTCCTTTTCCAATGCACGGGTATCGGCATCCTTGTCCGCTCCGGTGGATTTCGGACGTGCCGTCGCCACCGGCTTATCCCCCTCACCCTGCTTCTTGACCAGCGCTTCGGTCGCCCGTACCGACAACCCATCGCGTACCACGATCTTGGCCAATTCCGACGGATTCTCGCTGGTAATCAGGGCCCGGGCATGTCCCGCCGACAATTTCCCTTCGACCACCATCTGCTGAACATCATCCGGCAAGGACAGCAAACGCAACAGGTTCGCGATATGGCTCCGGCTCTTCCCCAACGCCTCGGCCAGTTTTTCTTGTGTATGACCGAACTTGTCCATCAACTGCCGATATCCCGCCGCCTCTTCCACGGCGTTCAGATCGGCGCGCTGGATATTCTCGATAATCGCGATTTCCAGAACTTCGGTATCGTCCAGTTCCCGCACCAGAACCGGTACATCATGCAGCTGGGCCAGCTGCGCCGCCCGCCAGCGTCGCTCACCCGCGACAATCTCATACATACCACCGTCCGCCGGTCGAACGATCAGCGGCTGAAGGATGCCCTTCTCCTTGATAGAAGCGGACAGCTCGTTCAGCGCATCCTGGGTAAAGGTCCGACGCGGCTGGTTGGGGTTCGCGCGCAGTTTCTCGATCGGCACCGTCCGGTCGGGACGTCGCGCCGCATCGGCGGCTTGCGTTTCCGTCGACTGTGTCACATCGGCCATCAGGGCCGACAAACCACGTCCCAACCCCCGAGGTTTGTTCGAAACCATGCGTCGCTCCTCTCTGCCGCTCAGGCGGCGATCTTGTTATGTTTCTTCAGCAACTCGGCCGCCAAATCCCGGTAGGCGATCGCACCTAGCGAATTGGGATCGTAACTCAGCACCGGCAAGGCAAAGGACGGCGCTTCGCTGACCCGCACATTTCGCGGAATCCGGGTTTCAAACACCAGCTCGCCCAGATTGTCGCGGGCATCCTTTTCAACCTGCTGTGACAGGTTGTTGCGTTTATCATACATGGTCAACACAACACCTTCGATCCGCAGATCCGGATTTGCCGCCTGGCGCACCTCTCGAATGGTCAGCATCAGCTGCGACAACCCTTCCAGAGCAAAGAACTCGCTCTGCAACGGCACCAGAACGGAATGCGCCGCGACCATTGCGTTGACCGTCAACAGGTTCAGCGACGGCGGGCAATCGATCAGGATGTAGTCCCAGGCAAACGAATCCATCGCGGTCTGCCGCAACGCATCGTGCAACAGGAAACTGCGCTTTTCATTTGCCATCAGCTCAATATCTGCAGAGCTAAGATCGACCGTTGCCGGCACGATGGACAAACCGGGAATGCTTGTTTCCTGGATGACAGCATTCAAAGGCGCATCATCGACCAACAGTTCATATGTGGTGACATCCCGATCTTCGATTCCCAGACCGGTCGAGGCATTGCCCTGCGGGTCCAGATCCACAACAAGCACACGCAAGCCGGTTTCGGCCAGTGCCGCTGCCAGGTTTATGGCTGTCGTTGTTTTTCCAACTCCGCCTTTTTGATTGGCAACCGCGATGATCCGGGGGCCGGTTGGACGGGAAAGATCAGACACGCGCGATTCCTTTGACTTTCAAAACAACGGCTTGAGGCTCAGTCAAACTAGTAGCGGGAACGAGGTCGAATTTCCATTGCTTCCGCGCGTCCTCCACCTCTTTTTTCCAGGCTTCCCCCTTGGGAAACAGCGCGGTTCCGCCTGTTTTCAAATGTCTTTCAGCAAAGCCCAGCAGCCCGGACAGATCCGTCAGCGCCCGCGCTGAGAGGATATCGGCCTCTTGCGGTGCCACCTGTTCGATCCGCTGCGCGATGACCTGACAGTGCGTATCGCATTCTCGGGCCACGGTTCTCAGGAACGCGGCCTTTCTCTGATCGCTTTCAATGCAGACAAAATGGGTCGATGGCATCTTTTCGCGCCCCAGGATTGCGCAAACCATTCCGGGAAAGCCGCCGCCGCTGCCCAGGTCCACCCATTTATCTACCGTTTCCACGAGATCAAAAACCTGAATGGAATCGGCGATGTGCCTGTCCCAAATTTCCGCTAGGCTTCGTCGGGACACCAAATTGATCTTTGGGTTCCACTTGCGGACCAGTTCCACGTAATGCGCCAGCCGATCAAATGTTTCACGTGAAACATCAAATCTCTGCCGATCTACCTCGCCACTCATGCAGATCGCGCCTTTGCCTCACGCCGCAACCGCGCAAGGATCAGGGCTAGCGCCGCAGGCGTTACCCCATCCACACGCGAGGCCTGACCAACATTCTCAGGGCGTGCCTTGCTCAGCTTTAGTTTCAACTCGTTCGAAAGCCCATCCAGTGCGTGAAAATCGAAGTCGAACGGGATCACAAAGGACTCATCCCGCTTCATTGCCTCAACGTCGCGCTCCTGTCGCACGATGTAGTTCGCGTACAAAGCATCCCGTTCGACTTGTTGCCGAATTTCGTCGTCCGTTTCCTGTAGTTCAGGGATCAGCTGAACGACGTTTTCAAACGAGGCATTCGGAAATGCCAGGACTTGAAGCCCGGAACGACGGGCTCCATCCTGGTTTATCGCGATCCCTGCCGCGAGGATCTCTTTTGGGGTAAAGCTCGATCCCTCCAAGACCGACTTAGCCGCAGTCAGCTTATCCGCCTTTTCAAGAAAGGACCCTGCCCTTTCTGCGTCAACACACCCAAATTCGATTCCCATGGGCGTCAGTCGCTGATCGGCGTTATCCGCCCGCAGTGAAAGCCGGAACTCGGCACGGGAAGTGAACATCCGATAGGGTTCAGTTACGCCTCGGGTGGTGAGATCATCGATCATCACCCCGATGTAACTGTTGCCGCGGCTGAATTTAACCGGTTCGCGATCCAGAACACGGCATGCCGCATTCAGCCCCGCAACCAACCCTTGCGCCGCAGCTTCCTCGTACCCCGTTGTGCCGTTGATCTGCCCGGCAAGATACAGACCCGGCGCCTCGGGCAGCGCCAATTGCGATGTCAAGGCACGCGGATCGACGTAATCGTATTCAATGGCATAGCCAGGTTGAAGGATTTGAACTTCCTCCAACCCATGTATCGAACGCACATAGGCTTCTTGAACATCCACCGGCAGCGACGTGGAAATCCCGTTTGGATAGACCGTGTGATCCTCCAACCCCTCGGGTTCCAGGAACACCTGGTGCGAGTCTTTATCAGAGAAGCGAACAACCTTGTCCTCGATCGAGGGGCAATATCGCGGGCCGACCCCATCGATGTGGCCGCCATACATGGCGGACCGGCTCAGGTTCTTCTCGATAATCTCATGCGTTCGCAAGTTTGTGTGTGTGATCCCGCAGGAGATCTGCCGCGCGTAAACCGACTTGGACAGGAAGGAAAACAGAACCGGATCTTCATCGCCGTCCTGCCGCTCCAGCACATCCCAGTTGATCGTTCGACCATCCAGGCGTGGTGGAGTACCGGTTTTCAGGCGCCCCATCGGCAAGCCAAAACCATCCAGACGTTCAGCAAGCTTCACCGAAGGACGATCGCCCATTCGACCACCCGGATGGGAAACGTCACCGATATGAATGACGCCGCGCAGGAAAGTGCCCGAAGTCAGGATGACCGCCTGAGATCGTAGTTCCGAGCCATCCTTCAAGACGACCCCGGAAACCACGTTTCCTTGCATCAAGAAATCGACAACCTCTCCCTCGACAACGGTCAGCCCCTGACGGCCTCGCGTTTCCGAAAGCATTGCCGTGCGATACAACGCCCGATCTGCCTGCGCCCGTGGCCCTTGCACCGCCGGTCCCTTGCGACGATTCAGCAAGCGAAACTGGATACCGGCTTTGTCGGCAACGCGGCCCATGACGCCGTCCATCGCGTCGATCTCGCGGACCAGATGGCCTTTGCCCAGCCCGCCGATGGCAGGGTTACAGGACATCACGCCGATGTCCCGCTCTGATAGGGTGACAAGGGCCGTGCGGACACCCATCCGGGCAGCCGCATGAGCGGCCTCGGCACCGGCATGACCGGCACCAATTACAATGACATCAAACTCCGAATGTTTCACGTGAAACACTCCTCACTTTCCCAGACAGAAGGACGCAAAGATCTCATCCAACAGGTTTTCAACATCGATCCGCCCAACCAGGGATTCAAGGGCCCGGATCGCCGTGCGCAGTTCTTCGGCTGCTATATCGTACATTTCCGGGCCGGACTCCAAAATACCTTCGGCGTGGGTCAATGCGTCATCGGCTTTCAGCATGGCCTGGCGGTGGCGTTCCCGGGTGGCGATTCCCGCACTTGCCGAGCGTGTTTTCAAAACTTGCCCGATCCGATCCACCAATACATCGACGCCCTGCCCCGTTACCCCGGATACAGCGCCATCAACCGTATCCCGTTGATCAGCCTTCGGCAGAACGTGGATATCGTCATGGCGCATGGGAATCCCGGTGGCCGCCAGATCATCGGTCAGGAACACCCGCAGGTCCGCGCTTTCCGCCCGGCGCCGCGCCAGGGCAATCCCCATTCCCTCGACCACATCGCCAGTATCGCGCAAACCGGCCGTATCAAGCAGTGTAACCGGCAACCCGCCCAGATCCATCCGAACTTCGATAACGTCCCGGGTCGTCCCGGCAATCTCCGAGGTCAAGGCCGCCTCTCGCCCGGCGAGCATGTTCAACAGCGTGGATTTTCCGGCGTTCGGCGGCCCGACAATGGCGACCTCGAATCCGGTTCGGATCCGTTCGGCGATGCGAAACCCAGAGATCTGGTGTTCCAGTTGCGCACGCACCTCACCCAGCAATCCTTGCACCTCGGGCGTCACATTTGTCGGCACCTCTTCATCGGCAAAGTCGATGACTGCCTCCAGCAAGGCGGCCGCCCGGATCAGCTTGCGCCGCCACTCTTCGGCCACCTGCCCCAAGGCCCCGGCCAGAACCGCCTGCGCCTGCTTGCGTTGTGCTTCGGTCTCCGCGTCGATAAGATCGGCCAGACCTTCGACCTGGGCCAAATCGAGTTTGCCGTTTTCCAGCGCACGCCGGGTGAACTCTCCGGGTTCCGCCAGGCGCAAACCGTCCAGTTCCGCAAGTCGGCGCAATATCGCCTCGGTCGTGGCAAGGCTGCCATGGATCTGAAACTCGACAACGTCTTCGCCGGTGAAACTAGCTGGACCCGAGAAACTCAGGACAACACCATCGTCCAGCCGCGCACCATCGCCACCGTACAGCGTCCGCACCAGCATACCGCGCGCTGGCACTGGTGATCCTGTCAGTCTTTCGGCGGCCGCATACGCGTTTGGCCCGGACAGGCGGATAACCGCCACGCCAGCCTTTCCCTGTGCCGTAGCCAAGGCGAAAATCGTGTCCATCCCAAGCCCCTTGCCCCGGACCGACCCGGATCAGGTGTTCATTGAATCGAAGAATTCGCCGTTGGTCTTGGTCTGTTTCAGCTTCGACAGCAGGAACTCGATGGCGTCGGTGGTGCCCATCGGGTTCAGGATACGGCGCAAAACAAAGGTCTTTTGCAGATCGCTCTTCTCGACCAGCAGATCTTCTTTCCGGGTACCGGACTTGAGGATGTCGATAGCCGGGAACACGCGCTTGTCGGCAATCTTGCGGTCCAGAACCAGTTCCGAGTTACCGGTACCTTTGAATTCTTCAAAGATCACTTCATCCATCCGGCTGCCGGTATCGATCAGCGCGGTGGCAATGATGGTCAGCGAACCGCCCTCTTCGATGTTCCGCGCCGCACCAAAGAACCGCTTGGGCCGTTGCAGCGCGTTTGCATCCACACCACCGGTCAGTACCTTGCCCGAGGACGGCACCACGGTGTTGAAGGCCCTACCAAGTCTTGTGATCGAGTCGAGTAGGATAACAACATCTCGTTTATGCTCGACCAGACGCTTGGCCTTTTCGATCACCATTTCCGACACCGCCACGTGACGTGCGGCCGGTTCGTCAAAGGTCGAGGACACCACCTCGCCCTTGACCGAACGCTGCATGTCGGTGACTTCCTCGGGACGTTCGTCGATCAGCAGAACGATCAGATAGCACTCGGGGTGGTTCTTCTCGATCGAGTGGGCGATGTTCTGCAAGATCACCGTCTTACCCGTCCGCGGCGGCGCCACGATCAACGAACGCTGGCCCTTGCCGATCGGCGCAACCAGGTCGATCACCCGGGCCGACCGGTCCTTGATGGTCGGATCCTCGATCTCCATCTTCAGCCGTTCATCGGGATAAAGCGGCGTCAGGTTATCAAAGGCGATCTTGTGCCGCGCCTTTTCAGGATCTTCAAAGTTGATCTTGGTGACGTTGGTCAGGGCGAAATAGCGCTCGTTGTCGTCTGGCGCCTTGATCTCTCCCTCGACCGTGTCACCCGTGCGCAGCGAATACTGGCGGATCATGTCGGGCGAGACATAGATGTCATCCGGGCCCGGCAGATAGTTCGCCTCGGGCGAGCGCAGAAACCCGAACCCGTCCTGCAACACTTCCAGCACGCCGTCACCGCCGATGGTCCAGCCCTCGTCGGCGCGTTCGCGCAGGATCTGGAACATCATCTCGCCCTTGCGCATAGTTGAGGCGTTTTCGATCTCCAGCTCCTCTGCCATGGCCAGCAGGTCCTTGGGGCTCTTGGCTTTGAGGTCGGCAAGATTCAGGGATTCGATCGTCATCGTATACGGTCCTCTGCCGCTGCAAGAGCGGCTCAAACGGAATTGGCATCGGGAATTGCACGGCTGCCCGGACGGGCGCTTGTGGCCTAGATAAGCCCGCTGGCGGGCAGAGTCAAAGGGGGATCAGAACTTTAGGATCACCGCCAGCACGATCACCACCATCAGCAGCGTCGGAACCTCGTTCATCATCCGGTACTGACGGCCCGTCAGACGATTGCGGCCTTCCAGGAAATCCTTGCGGCGCATGGCCAGCCAATGATGGAACCAGGTCATGCCGATCACCGACGCACCTTTGGCCCAGGGCCAGATCTCGGCCCAGTCGACGATCCCTGGTGTCATCACCATCAAGAGGCCACACACCCAGGATACCACCATTGCCGGGCGCATGATCACCCGGATCAGCTTTTCTTCCATTTCCTGAAAAATCGCCGGTGCATCCTGCACCTTCTCTGCCTTTTCGACATGATAGACAAAGAGCCTGGGCAGATAGAACAATCCGGCCATCCAGCTGATCACCGCCATGATGTGCAGGGACTTGACCCAAGGATAGATCACGAACAGCAGGTCTTCCATCTTGTCTCGCTCCGATACGCCGGGTCGGGTCTAATCATAAATATAGAAGAGAAGAAAGGATGTAGGTTTTGTAGGCATGACGAACCCCGTGGATTATTTTGTCATCCCGGGTTTTTCCCCAGCCTGAACAACTCGGGTCAGATTGATCCACGGATGTGGAAATCTTGTAATATAGTGTTATTAAACAACAGGTTAAACCTTGATCACCTGAGTGGACAATCCAAGGGCAGGCGAGGTCTTTACCGGGAAAACCCGGTTTCTCCCGCCGGCACGGGTTATCCTTACCCCAAAAGGACGGAACCCGGGCGACTCCCCCGGGAAACACGCCTTTTCCCCGGGGTTGCGTGTCAAGCCGAAAAGAATGAAAACCCTTGCAAGCCAAATCAACGCCTTGCCCACGGGGTTTTCCACATGACCGTCCCCTTGATCCTTGCATCCGGTTCCGAAATCCGGGCCAGGCTGCTCGAAAACGCGGCCATTCCATTTACCAGGATCGTGCCGCGAGTTGATGAAGAAACCGTAAAATCCGCGCTTCTGGCCGAGGGCGCACCGCCGCGCGACATCGCCGACGCCCTGGCCGAGCTCAAGGCGCGCAAGGTCAGCGACAAAAACCCCGGTGCCATGGTGATCGGCTGCGATCAGGTGCTCGACTTTCAGGGCAGGATGCTGTCGAAACCCGACAGTCCAGATACCGCGCTGGCACAGCTCAAAGAGATGCGCGGCCAGCGCCACATGCTGCTGTCGGCGGCGGTCATCTATCAGGATGGCCAGCCGATCTGGCGCCATGTGGGCCAGGTGCGGCTCAGGATGCGCGAGATGTCCGACGCCTATCTGTCGGGATACGTTAACCGCAACTGGGAGAGCATCCGCCACGCGGTCGGCGCCTATAAGCTCGAGGAAGAAGGCGTTCGGCTTTTCACCACCATTGACGGGGACTATTTTAACGTTTTGGGTATGCCCATGTTGGAACTACTCAACTTTCTGGCGATGCGCGGGGTGATAGAAACATGACGGACAGCCGAATTCCACTGGCCGGGGTGATCGGGCACCCGATCGCGCATTCGAAATCGCCCCGCCTGCATGGCCATTGGCTCAAGACCTACGGGATCAACGGGCATTACATCCCGATGGATGTCGCACCGCAGGATCTGGTGCAGGTAATCCGCACCCTGCCCAAGGCCGGGTTTGTCGGCGTCAACGTCACCATTCCACATAAAGAGGCGGTGATGTCCGCGGTCGATCAGATTACCGACCGAGCCACCCTGATCGGTGCGGTGAACACGCTCACCTTTCGCGAGGATGGACGTATTCTGGGCGATAATACCGACGGCTACGGATTCATGGAAAACCTGCGCAGCGGTGCCCCGGATTGGGATCCGAAATCCGGCCCGGCCGTGGTGTTCGGTGCTGGCGGCGCGGCCCGTGCGGTCATCACCGCCCTGGCCGAGGCTGGCGTGCCCGAAATCATCGTCACAAACCGCACCCGGCCCCGCGCCGAAAAGCTGCGCGACGATTTTGGCCAGCGCGTTACCGTCACCGATTGGGTGCAGGCCGGAAACGTCGTCGAAGACGCGCGCCTGGTGGTCAACACCACCTCGCTTGGCATGATTGGCAAACCCGAGTTGCGGGTTCCGCTGGATGGGTTGCGCCCCGATGCGGTGGTGACCGATCTGGTCTATACCCCGCTCAAGACCCGCCTGTTGGCGACTGCCGAAGAGATGGGATGCACCACCGTGGACGGGCTTGGCATGTTGCTGCACCAGGCGGTGCCCGGGTTCGAACGCTGGTTTGGCGAACGCCCCGTGGTCGACGCGGCAACCCGGGCGGCCGCCCTCAGATGACATTTGTACTTGGCCTGACCGGCTCCATCGGCATGGGCAAGTCGACCACGGCGCGCCTGTTTGTCGAAGAGGGATGCGCGCTTTGGGATGCGGATGCCGCCGTTCACCGGCTCTATTCACCCGGCGGCGCGGCGGTCGAACCGATGCGCGCCGCCTTCCCCGATGCCATTTTGAATGACGCGGTCAGCCGTGATGCGCTCAAGGCGCTCATCGCCGCCGACCCATCGGCGCTGAAACGGATCGAATCCATCGTTCATCCCCTGGTGGCGCAGGATCGCGCGCGATTTCGCGAAACCGCAACCGCCGACATCCTCGTCTTCGACATTCCTCTGTTGTTCGAAACCGGCGGCGATGCGGCGATGGATGCCGTCGCCTGCGTCTCGATCCCGCCTGACGAGCAAAAGGCCCGCGTGATGGCGCGCGGCACCATGACCGAGGCCCAGTTCGAGCAGATCCGCGCCAAGCAGATGCCCAATGACGAAAAATGCGCCCGTTCCGATTTCGTCATCGTGACCGACACACTGGACCATGCCCGCGCACAGGTGCAGGATGTGGTCAGGCAGATACGGGCAAGGCAAATCGATGCGTGAGATTGTTCTCGATACGGAAACAACCGGTTTCGATCCGGAAACAGGCGATCGGATTGTCGAGATTGGCGCGGTCGAGCTGTGGAATCACGTTGCCACCGGCGAAACCTATCACCAATACATCAATCCCGAACGTATGATGCCGGCCGAGGCCTTTGGCGTGCACGGTATCGGCCCCGATATTCTTGAGCCGCCGCAACAGCCGCAGCCCGGACAGGTGACGCTCAAGGACAAACCCGTCTTTGCCCGCGTCGGCCAGGCGTTCCGCGACTTCATCGGTGATGCAAAACTGGTGATCCACAACGCCGCGTTCGACATGAAGTTCCTCAATGCCGAACTGCGCTGGATGGGGCTTCCAGAGATCCCCTTTGACCGCGCCATCGACACGCTGGCCATGGCGCGGCGCAAGTTTCCGGGCTCACCCGCGACGCTGGATGCGCTCTGCCGCCGCTTTGGCATCGACAACTCGAACCGGGTGCTGCACGGCGCGCTTCTCGACTCAGAGATTCTGGCCGAAGTCTATCTGGAACTGATCGGAGGAAAGCAGCCGGATTTCGGCCTGTCTGCCGTGGCCAACACTGGCGCCGGTCCGACCGAGACCTGGCGCGCCTATCCGCGTCCCGCCCCTTTGCCGTCCCGCCTCACCGAGGATGAGCGGGCGGCGCACGAGGCGTTTGTCGACAAACTCGGCGACAAGGCGGTGTGGAAACGCGCCTGACCCCGGGCCAGGCGCGTAAACAGGATCAGGCGTCGGCCTTCTGATCTTTTTGCGCCTGCGCGGCGGCTTGCTGGCGTGCCAGCTCGCTGCGGTACAGCGCCATAAAGTCGATGTTGTCCAGGTTCAGCGGCGGGTAACCGCCGTCGCGGGTCACGTCGCTGACGATCCGGCGCAGGAACGGGAACAGCATGCGCGGGCATTCGATCAGCAGGAACGGATGCAGCTGCTCGTTCGGCACGCCCTCGACGTGGAAGATGCCGCAGTAATCCAGCTCCAGCACGAACAGCACATCGTCCATGCCTTTGGCCTTGGAATTGATGTTCAGCTTGATCGACACTTCGAACTGATTGTCAGCGGCGCGCTTCTTGGCATCCAGCGAAACCTGGACACTGACGTCAGGTTGAACCTCGCCCGTTGCACCACGCTGCGCCATGACATTTTCGAAAGACATGTCGCGGATGAACTGAGTCAGAACCCGCATCTGGATCTGGGGCGGTTGCTGCGATGCGGCTGCCGCGTCACCCTGGGCTTCGTTTTCGGCCATGAAATTCCTCCGGAATGATCAAATTTGCCCATGCTTAACAGCTTGGTCAGATCACCTCAATGGCGGTCGGGCCCTTCGACCCAGCCGGATGGGCCGCTGTCCCGCCTGCGCGGTTGCTGGACCTCTTCCCATTCGCCATCGATGACGTCACCGCCGCCACCATAAGTACCGCGCGGACTGTCAAAGCCCGCTCTCGTCCCCATCCGGAACTGGGTCACGGTCACCCGCGACCGAACGTAACGGAACACCGCTACCCGTACCGCCGGAATCAGCAGAGCAAACCCCAGCGCATCGGTGAAAAAGCCGGGCGTCAGAAGCAGCGCGCCGGAAAACAGGATCATCGCCCCATGCGCCAGCGGTTCGGTCGGATCGTCGAGATCCGAGAAAGCCCGCTGCAACTGGCCCATCGCCATGCGACCTTGTGTCCGCACCAGCCATGTGCCCAGAACAGCGGTCAGCACCACTATACCCAGCGTCGGCCACAGCCCGATCAGGCCGCCAACCTGAATGAACAGGGCAATTTCGATGATGGGAACCAGCAGAAATGCCAGAAACAAGTACATGTGCTTTGCCCTTTCGCTTATCCTCGGCTGTGGACTTGACCGGATCGGTTCCCTACATAGTGACCGGAAGCGAAACTTACAAAGTTTCTTGCCTGAGACGAGGACACAATGAACTCACCCCTGATCCAGCTGCTTGTGCTGGCCGGCATCGCGATATTCCTGATCCTGCGCCTGAAAAGTGTGCTGGGCACCCGCGAGGGTTTTGAAAAGCCACCCGTGCCACAGCAGCCCGAAACCCGCGCCCGCCGAGATTTCGAGGTGATCGAGGGTGGACCCGATCGCGACATCACCGATCACGTGCCCGAAGACAGCCCGCAAGCCCAGGAGCTGGCCGCCATGAAGCGGGTCGAACCCTCGTTCTCGGTCACCGATTTTGTTCAGGGCGCCCGGGGCGCTTACGAGATGATCGTGATGGGCTTCGAACGCGGCAACCTGAAGGAAATCGAACCCTTCCTGGCCGAGGATGTGTTCGAAACCTTCGTCAACGTGGTCGCCGCCCGCGAGGATCAGGGTCTCAGCATCGAGGCCGAATTTGTCGGCGTCCGCGAAACCGCGATCCAGAATGTCCACTTCGACAAGGACAGCAACCGTGCCGAGATCACCATGCGCTTCATGGGTGAACTGACTTCGGTCGTGCGCGATCGCGGCGGCGATATCGTCGAAGGCAGCCCGACCGCAGTCAAACGTCAAAAGGATGTCTGGACCTTTGCCCGCGTCATGGGCAACGACGACCCCAACTGGTTGCTTGTTGCAACGGACGCATGATTGGCGCGCTCCGGTCGGCAGTTCTGGCAGGAGCCATCCTGACCGCCCAGACCGGAGCGGCTGAGACGATGCATACGATTCTCACCTTCGATACGCTCGATGGATGGGCCGCGGACGATCATGCCGCGGCCCTGTCGGTTTTTACCAACACCTGCGACACGTTCAACGATCCCGACTGGCGGGCGCTTTGCGCCATGGCGCGGGAACAAACTCCGGAGACCGCCCGCGCCTTCTTCGAGCTATTCTTTCGCCCCGTGCTGATCGAAGACGGCCAGGACTGCCTGTTCACCGGCTATTTCGAACCCGAACTGACCGGATCGCGGTTTCCCACGGCGCGGTTTCGCTACCCGCTCTACAGGATGCCGCCCGAGGCGCGCGAGGCGAACCCCTGGCTCGACCGGCGCCAGATCCTGACCTCGGGCGTGATGGACAATCGCGGTCTGGAAATCGCCTGGGTCGATGATCCGGTTGAGCTGTTCTTTCTCCAGATCCAGGGGTCGGGGCGGATCCGCCTGCCCGACGGCCAGACCCTGCGTGTGGGCTACGGCGGCGCCAACGGTCATCCCTACCGCTCGGTCGGGGTAGAGCTTGTGCGGCGCGGCGTCTATTCTGCGCATCAGGTCAGCGCCGAAGTGATCAAGAACTGGGTGCGCCGCAATCCCGAAGCGGGCCAGGAATTGCTGTTCCACAATCCGTCTTATGTCTTCTTCCGCGAATTGCGCCACGTGCCCGCCGATCAGGGGCCGCTTGGCGCGATGAACCGTTCCGTCACGGCGTTGCGGTCGATCGCGGTCGATCCCGCGCATACGCCGCTGGGCGCGCCGGTCTGGATCGAAAAGAACGGCCAGGGCAAGATGCGCCGCCTGATGGTGGCGCAGGATACCGGTTCGGCGATCAAGGGGGCACAACGGGCCGACATCTTCTTTGGCACCGGCGATGCCGCCGGTCAGGCGGCCGGCACCCTGCGCGATCCAGGCCGCATGGTGGTACTGCTGCCGATCCAGCGCGCCTATGCCCTGTTGCCGGACGGGCTCTGATGACGCGGCGAAAACTGACAAGGGACGAGGTGGACCTCTGGCGCAAGGTGGTCCGGCAAGCGGACAGGCTGCACCCCGAGCGTTTGGATGGGGTACACCCCCAGACGCTGCCAAAACCAAAGCCAACCAAACCCTTGCCGATGTCCCTGGAACCGTTCGAACTTGGGCAGGCGGCGCGCGCCAATCCGGCGCGTCATGCGCTGTCCCCCTCGGTCACCGACCGGCTGTCGCGCGCCCCGGTGCAGATGGACCCAAAGGCCTATACGCGGATGCGGCGGGGCAAGCTGAAGCCCGAGGGCAAATTGGATCTGCACGGGATGCGCGTGGATACCGCCCATCCCGCTCTGACCCGTTTCATCCTGAGCGCCCAGGCCCAGGGCAAGCGGCTGGTTCTGGTGGTCACCGGCAAGGGCAAATATCGCGACGAGCCAGGCCCCATCCCCACCCCGCGAGGCGTATTGCGCCATCAGGTGCCGCAATGGCTGTCCCTGCCGCCACTGGCGCAGGCGGTGCTTCAGATCACGCCAGCCCATATCAGCCATGGCGGCGAGGGTGCCTATTACGTCTACTTGCGGCGCATGCGCGGTTAGCGCAAGGCGCGGCTAAGTGTATTGGGCGATACCATTGCCAAGCGACCAGTTCTCCTTGCCAACCTCGACAAGACTGATGAACACGTCCTCGGGCCGCAGGCCCGGATCGTCCGCCAGCAGCGCGGCGATCTGCGCAAACAACGCCTGTTTCTGAGCGAGCGAGCGCGTGTTGTTCGCGGTGATGCGGATGAACACCAGCGCATCGGTTCGCGCGATGCCTAGATAGCGCGCACCATAGCGAAATGTCGCCGCCTCGTGCTCGGTGATGGTCATGAACTGATCGTCTTCGGGAACATCGAAGTTTTCGGTCATCGCGCGATAGATGCTGTCGAATATGGCCTGTTTGTACCGGTCCGACGTACCGGCGCGCATCGAAATCTGAACATAGGGCATCTGTGGTTTCCTCTGATTGGGTCCAGATCACTGTAGACGCCGACTTTCGATTACAATACTCAATAAATTACGATATCAGATATTGAGATAGTCAATGATTCAGCTGCCGCTTGACCTCGATGCCGTCCGGAACTTTGTAATGATTGCAGAGTTGGGCAGCTTTACCCGTGTCGCCGAAGCCACCCGGACCAGCCAGTCGACCGTCAGCCTGAAACTCAAACGGCTGGAGGAGCGTCTGGGCGCCCGACTGGTCGAGCGCACGCCGCGTTATGTCGGGCTGTCCCCACAGGGCGCCGCGTTCATCCCCCATGCGCGTGCGCTGCTTGATACCCATGATCAGGCCCTGTCCTCGCTGTCCGAGGCACGCGGCCGATTGACCATCGGCATCAGCGACCATGTCGCGGGCCCGGAACTGCCATCGCTGATCGCACGGATGAATGCGCAGGACCCGCATCTGTTGATCGAGATACGAATCGGATCGTCGGGCGACCTGTTGCAACGGTTCGACCGGCGCGAGCTGGATACCGTGATCGTCCGGCGGCATGACGGGCGCGACGACGGGACCGTCCTGGCGGACGAGCGGTTTTGCTGGATCGCATCACATGCCTGGCAGCCGCGCGCGGGCACACCCTTGCCCGTGGCCACCATGCCCGAGCCCTGCGGCGTTCGGGTCCTGGCTGGCAAGTTGTTGGACGAGGCCGGGATTCCCTGGACCGAGGTGTTTTCCGGCGGCGGTGTTGCCGCTGTTTCCGCAGCGGTCATGGCGGGGTTGGGGGTTGCCGCGCTGGCGCCGCGCATGGTGCCTTTGGGCAGTGTCGATATCGGCCCGCGCCTGGGTTTGCCGGATCTGCCGAGCCTGCCTATCGTACTGCATTCGCGCACCCGCGACGAACGCGCGCATGCGGCGGTCGAGGCTCTGTCGATGGCGTATCGTGTGGTGCTGCGGTCCTGACGAACCCTCAGCGCGAACCACCGGATAGATCGACGCCCAGATACTCTTCGGCATAGGTTACGATACCCGGAAACGCGCGTTCCAACGGCAGACCACCGGCTTCGAACAGGTTTGTCATGTTACGGGCATCGGCGATCATCGCCAGCAAGGTGGGTGAGGTCGCGGCAACGAAATGGCCCGATTCCGCCTCGTCCGAAAACTTGCTGGTGTCGATCACTGTCACCGGCAAATCGGCGATCAGCGCCGCAGAACTGATTTGCCCCAACCGCTCGCCGCTCTGCTTGCCGCGCAGCCTGCGCGACAGGTTCAGCACGTTGTCCTTTTCCGACGCCATCACCACAAAGGGCTGCGGCACCTCGGTCAACCGACTCAACTGGCTGCGGAACACGTCCAGATCCAGATCGGGCGAGATCAGTACAACGCCATCCAGATTGCGCGCCGCCCATCCCGGTTTCTGCAAGTCGATCTGGCGCAGCGCCTCCATAAACAGAAACGACCCCATCGAATGCGCCACGACGTTCAACCGGTCCAGATCCGACGCGCCAAGCCGCAACAGCACCTCTTCCAGCCCGTCCCGCGCAAAAACCACGCTGTCGCCGTCATAGGCATAGGCCAGCGCGTGCCCCTTGCTGGGCCAGGAATACACCATCAGCACGCCCGGCATTTCGATGTCATGGGCCAGTTGCGCAGCCCGGTAAGCGGTTTCGGTCTGAGTCGAGTTGAACCCATGGATGAACAGCGTCAGTTCGCGATCGCCCCGGGGCCGCCCCACCAGTTCCTCGCGCAATCGCGCGCCGAACTGCTCTGGCTGGTCGAACACTTTCTGCCCCGCCAGGATGAACTGCTTTTCGGGGTTGGCGCTGCCATATCCGAAATCCAGACGCCCCGGGCGGCGGTCAGGCGGGATCGACACGGTCAGTTCCAACAGGCTCAGCCGGTCTGCCCGATCCGGGCCAAATGACCCGTCCGCCTCTTGTACCCGGGTTGTGGCCGCAAACACGGTTGCCGCCGTGCCAACCTGCAAGGCGTCCGGTGTCACCGGGGTATAAGACCGATCGGTACAGCCCGAGACAATCGAAACCAGAACAACAACCAGGGTCGCAACACGCATGGGCTTCTTCGTGGCGGGCGGATCCGCGCAAAGGAGTTAAGACGCCGGAAACCGGGATCTTGTCGGATGGGTCGGGACCGTCCGGCCCTTTTGCACCCGCCCGTTCACATAGTCGAAGGACCCGCCAACCGCTACCTTTATGTGACAAGTTGCCCTTGGTTCGGGCACAATCGCAATCGGGCGCCGACCCGGGTCGCCGCCGCGGCGGTTTCCCGCCGGTGCCTAGATCGCGCCGTCAGATCACGGAACGATCTTTTTCTTGCCGGAATCGTAATTGCCCCAGATGACGGTGGTCGTCTTGTCGCCCACCGAGACGTCGAAGCGGTAGCTCGAATTCTTGCGCCCGCCCGTCGTGTTGCAGGGTGGCCGGAAGCCCGAGTTGACAACCGTCTGACCCGAGCCCGAGGATTTCACCCGTACCGTGTTATGCTCTGTGACATCCCGCTTGCCGTGGACGTCATACATCCGGACCTTGATCTTGGTCCCGGCCACCACGCTGTGTTTCAGCACCAGTTCGGGTTGCACGCCCTTGCCGCCGATCTTGGAACACAGGTTGGCGGTTTTCATCGGGGCAATCGAAACGCCGGTCAAATCAAGCTTGCTGTTGTGCGCTTCGGCCCGGTGGCCAGCAAAGTGGCGCAAGACACGGCTGCGCCGATAGTTGAAAAGGGTCTGATCATGGGTCGCCCAATCTGGATATCAAAAACAGGTCTCAATACCCGAACGATACCGGGATCCCCGGAAAATCCAGATCGGATACTCGCTGGCCCCGGACAGGGCCAGCGAGCATTCGACGCTACAGAACGTAGCGGCTCAGATCGGTCGACCGTGACAACTCGCCCAGATTGGTCTCGACGAACGCCGCATCGACCGTCACCGCCTCTCCCGCCCGGTCCGGTGCGGTAAAGGACAGCTCCTCGAATACCCGTTCCATCACGGTATACAGGCGCCGCGCTCCGATATTCTCGACGCTCTGGTTCACCTCGGCCGCGATCCGGGCCAGCGCCGCGATCCCGTCGGGGGTAAAGGCGACCGTTACCTCTTCGGTCCCCATCAGCGCGGTATACTGCCGGGTCAGCGCATTGTCGGTCTCGGTCAGGATGCGCACAAAATCCTCTTCGGTCAGCGCGCGCAGCTCCACCCGGATTGGCAACCGCCCCTGCAATTCCGGAAGCAGGTCGCTGGGCTTGGCGATATGGAACGCGCCGCTGGCGATGAACAGGATATGGTCGGTCTTGATCGGCCCGTATTTGGTGCTGACAGTGGTGCCCTCGATCAGCGGTAGCAGGTCGCGCTGCACGCCCTCGCGGCTGACATCGGCGCCGCGCGCGTCCGAACGGGCACAGACCTTGTCGATCTCGTCCAGGAACACGATACCGTTCTGCTCTACCGCTTCCAGCGCGGTGCGGGTGACCACCTCGTCATCCAACAGCTTGTCGGCCTCTTCCCCGACCAGCACGTCATAGCTGTCGGCGACCGTCATCTTCTTGCGCGTGGTGCGTCCGGCAAACGCCTTGCCGAAGAGATCGCCCAGGTTCATCATCCCCATATTGGCGCCGGGCTGGCCCGGGATCTCGAACATCGACATCGGGTTTCCGGCATCGGCCAGTTCCAGCTCGATCACCGTATCGTCCAGCTCGCCGGTCTTCAGCTTCCTGCGGAACATCTCGCGCGTGCCTTCGCGGGCATCCTCGCCGGCGATGGCCTCGATCACCCGGTCCTCGGCCGCCTTCTGCGCCCGCGTCCTGACCTCGTCGCGCATGTATTCGCGGGTCTGCATGATCGCCGCGTCGGCGAGATCGCGGATGATCTGTTCGACATCGCGCCCGACATATCCCACCTCGGTGAACTTGGTCGCCTCGACCTTGATAAAGGGCGCGCGCGCCAGTTTCGCCAGACGGCGGCTGATCTCTGTCTTGCCCACGCCGGTGGGGCCTATCATCAGGATGTTCTTGGGATACACCTCGTCGCGCAGGTCATCGGCCAACTGTTTGCGTCGCCAACGGTTGCGCAGCGCCACGGCAACGGCGCGCTTGGCGTCCTTCTGGCCGATGATGAAACGGTCAAGCTCCGAGACGATCTCGCGCGGGGTCAGGTCGGTCATGTGCTCTCTATCTCGTTGTGTCAGCCGGGAAACTAAGCATGGGAGGCGAAAACACAAGGCAAACCCTTGCCGCAAGGTCCCAACACAGACCGCGCACGCCATTTCATAGGATCGTGAGCGCCCCTTTCCGATTCTCCGGGCCAAGCCCACCTTGATCGTGGAAACACCAATGGGCGCCACCACTTACTTTTTCCGCCCATGAGGCCGCGCCTCCGGCGCGGCCTCATCTACTTCGTGATCTTCTCGACCGTCAGATTGCCGTTGGTATAGACACAGATATCGGCGGCAATCGCCATGGCGGCGCGGGCCACCTCTTCGGCGCTCTTGTCGCTTTCCATCATCGCCCGCGCGGCGGCCAGTGCGAAATTCCCGCCCGAGCCGATGGCCGCCACGTCATGTTCGGGTTCCAGTACGTCGCCCGCGCCGGTGATCACGAACATGTCCTGCCCGTCGCTGACGATCAGCATCGCCTCCAGCTTTTGCAGGTACTTGTCGGTGCGCCAGTCCTTGGCCAGCTCGACCGAGGCGCGCGCCAGTTGCCCCGGCGTCGCTTCCAGCTTGGCCTCCAGCCGTTCGAGCAGGGTGAACGCATCCGCCGTAGACCCGGCAAAGCCCGCCACCACCTGATACCCACCGGGCGACAGTCGCCGTACCTTGCGGGCGGTGCCCTTGATCACTGTCTGGCCCAGGCTGACCTGGCCGTCCCCGGCAATCACCACCTCGCCGCCCTTCTTGACGCCAATGATCGTGGTGCCGTGCCAGCCCGGGAACTGATCGTCTGCCATGTCTGCCTCCATTCTGTGTTGCGCCCGTATATGGGCCGTCGCCGCCGCAAGGGCAAGTTATGCGTACTGCCCAATCGTTATGCATTGGCTGCAAAGCGGGACTGTAAACCGGGCATTTGTAAGACTCGCGGCCTTCTCCTACATGAGCCTCACAACCGACGCAGGGTCGGCTGTTTCAATCTAGGAACGCGCAAATGGCATATACCACCAGCACCACAGCGCCGCTCGGAGCAGTCACCGTTCTCCGCGCGGTGGACCTTTTCATCTCGGCAAAAGACGCCGTCGTCTCGTGGAACGAGAGCCGTCTGACCCGCAAGGCGCTGTCGGTCCTGACCGACGCCCAGTTGGACGACATCGGCCTGACCCGCGCCGACATCGCCAAGCTCTGATCAAGTCCCATGGCAGACCGATAGAAGGGCCGCTCGAAACCGGGCGGCTTTTTCTTTTGGTGGACCGGCGGCACTAGGCCGCCACACCTGCCTCCAGCCGGGCCAGTTCCAGCAAACGGCCATAGCCCGCCACCGGCTCACCGATCCCCGCCAGTTGCATCGCCTGAAACGCCATCGCCTGGTTCGAGGTGATCACAGGCTTGCCAACCGCCTGTTCCAGCCGCGCAATGGTTTCCACGCTGCGCATGTCGGTGCAGGACAGCACGATCGCCTGCGCCTCCGGGTGATCGGCGGCAAGGCCCAGCTCGAACACCCGGTCCGGCCCCATTTCGCCCTGCCCGTAATTGTCCAGCGTCTCGGTCACCTCGGACCGCGCCACCGTTTCAAACCCGGTCTCACCCAGAAACCCCACCGCCATGTCGTTGATCGCCCGCACATAGGGCGAGGCAAAGCCGATCCGCGTCACCCCCAGTGTCGTCAGCGCATGCACCAGCGCGCCCGCCGCCGTCACCGTCGCCGCGCCGCTTTCGGCCCGGATCCGCGCGGCCAGGTCCCGGTCGAACGCCGGGCCATGGGTCAGCGTCGCCGAGGTACAGCCATACAAAATCACATCCGGCCGCACCCCCTGCAAAAGGTGCAGCGGTTCGTCCAGATCGCTGGCGCCCAGCCCGTGCATCTGCTCGGCATCGGGAATCTCGTCCTGATCATACCCGCCCAGCCGCGCGAAATGCAGCGACACGCCGGACGGGCGCAACAGCACCATGTCAGGTTCCAGATTTGTATTGGTAAACGGCACTAGGATCCCGAACCGGGCCCGCCCGCGCGACTCTGTCATGTTGTTTCCTTTCTTGCCCAGTGTTCCAAAATCTCTGCCGTGGCGTCCATCGCCCCGGCCTGCCCCGCGGTCGCCCGCAGGCAATCGCCCAACCCGACCCCGCCTTGTGGCCGCAGGATGATCCCCTCGGCGCGCAGCGCGGCCTCGGCCCCTTGCGCCCTGTCAGGGTCACCCAAGCGGATCAGCACGAAATTGGTATGGCTTTCGGGCACGTCGAACCCCGATTGCCGCAACCGCCCGGCAAAGCTGTCGCGCATTTCCGCCGTCAGCGCGCAGGTCTCGCGCATATACGCCTGATCGGCCACCGCTGCCGCCGCCGCCGCCTGACTCGCCGCCGGGATATTGTTGGGCGACATGACCTTGCGGATCTCGCGCGCCACCGCAGGCGAAAACAGGCCCCAGCCCACCCGCGCCCCCGCCAGGCCATAGGCCTTGGACAAGGTGCGCAGCACAACCGTATCGCCGCGCGCGACCAGATCGAACATCGGCTCGTCCAACCCGTCGGCGAACTCGCCATAGGCCTCGTCGATCACCAGCAACACGTCACCGGGCAACCCGTCGCGCAGCCGCAGCAGATCGGCCCGCGCAATCCGCGTGCCGGTCGGGTTACCGGGATTGGCGACAAAAACCAGCCGCGTGTCGGGTCGCACCGCTGCCAGCAGCGCATCCACCGACACCTGTCCTTTGACCTCGGGTGCCATGTCATACCGCGCCCGCGCCAGCAGCGCGGCGGTGCGAAAGAACGGATAGGCGTGCGCGGGCGCCAGAACAGCATTTTCCGGATCGGCATAGGCGCGCGCCAGACAGGCGATCAACTCCATCGAACCACTGCCGCACAGGATATCCCCCGCCGCGATTCCATGCACCCGCGCCAGCGCCGCCCGCAGGTCCGACCAATCGGGATCGGGATAGAGGTGCCCGGCCTCCAGCGCCCCCGCTGCCGCCCGGATCGCCGCCGGGCTGGGCGGGCGCAGGCTCTCGTTCTGGGACAGCGACACCAGCCGCTTGCCTTCGGGCGCCTGCAACTGTGACAGCGCATAGGCGGTGATCGCCGCCACATGGGGAACCGGGCGGATCATGGCTCTACCCCGTAGATATCGCGCGCCGCCTCAGCGCTGATCAACCCTTCCGCCAGATCGCGCAGAACCTGCGCCCGGTCCCGCTCTCCCGCTGGCCCGAACCCACCCCCGCCCGGCGTTTCAAAGATCAGCGTCTCGCCCGCCGGCACCCGGATTTCGCCCTTGCCGGGCAGGTCCGCCCCATCCTCGCCGATACGGATGCGCCCGGCGGCCCCGGTGCCACCGCCCTGCCGCCCGCGCGCGGGGTTCAGCACCCGCTCGACCGAAAGGAACAGCATCACATCCTCATCGGTGGCCGAGCGCATCTCGATCCGCTGGCCCAACCCGCCGCGCAGCCGTCCGGCACCGCCGCTGTCCTGGCGCAGCTCGCGCCGGGTAATCAACACGGGTGCCACCGCCTCGGTGGTTTCCACCTGTGATCCCCACACACCCGAGGGGAAGGCCGTGGCCGACAGCCCATCCAGCCCCGGTCGCGCCCCGGTACCGCCGCTGAAAACCAGTTCCAGCGCGAATTGCGTGCCACCGCGGGCCACCGCCTCGGGTGTGTGCCTCAGCGGCAGGTCATACATGCACGACGCCCCTTCGGCCGGAACCCTGCCCGGCAGGGCCTGCGACAGGCAGCCATAGACCAGATCGGGCGTCATCTGTCCCAGCGTATGCCGCATCGCAACCGGCGCCGGATGCCGCGCGTTCAGGATGCAGTTCTCCGGCCCGCTCACATGGAACGGCGCCAGCGATCCGGCATTGTTGGGAATCTCTGGTCCGATGATGCAGCGCAGCGCAAACACAGTGTACGCGGTGGCATAGTTCAGCGGTACGTTGATCCCCTTCCGCGACAGGCCCGAGGTGCCGGTGAAATCCACCTCCACCCGGTCGGCCGATACCGTCAGCGCCGCACACAACTCGATCTCCTGCTCGTACCCGTCGACCTTCAGCGTCGCGTGCCACCGGCCCTGCGGCAGCTCGGCAATGGCCTCCAGCGTGCCCCGGTACGACGTGTCGATGATGTAATCGGCCAGCCGGTCCAGATCGTCGATGCCGAACTCGGCCATCATGTCGGCCAACCGCCGTGCGCCGGTCTCGCAACAGGCGATCAGCGCATAGATATCCCCCTCGTTCGCCACCGGCTCGCGCGAGTTCGCCTTGACCACCTCCATCAGGAACGTGTTCAGCGCGCCCGCCGCCATCAACCGGCAGGGCGGGATCAGCAACCCCTCGTCATAGATATCGGTCCCCTCGGGCCCCATGCCCTGCCCGCCCAGGTCCACCAGGTGCGAGGTGCAGGATGTGAACCCCACCACCCGCCCCTTGTAGAATACCGGCATCATCAGCAGGAAATCGTTCAGATGCCCGGATGCGATCCAGGGATCGTTGGTCATGTAGATATCGCCGGGCTTCATTTCCTGTATCGGAAAGCGCCCGCGCAAGGTCTTGACCGCCTCGGCCATGGTGTTGATGTGGCCCGGCGTGCCGGTCACCGCCTGCGCCAGCATCCGGCCGTTCAGGTCGAACATCCCGGCCGAGATATCGCCGCACTCGCGCACAATGGGCGAAAACGCCGCCCGGATCAGCGCCTGTCCCTGTTCCTCGACCACGGCCAGCAGCCGGTTCCACATCACCTGCAAACGGGTATCAGTCGGTGTCATCGCGCGTCCTCCGCCTTGCGTGTCAGCCATATGTTGCCGCCGCCATCCACCTGCGCGCCGAAATCGGCACTGACGAATGTGGTGGTCTGCGGTTCGATGATCAGCGCGGGCCCGGACAGGTGATCGCCCGGCGCCAGCGCCGCGCGTTCAAAAACCTCCGCCGCGCGCCAGTCGCCGGTCACGTCGCACAGGATGCGCCGCTGCCCGACAGGTCGGGCAGCTTGCCGCCTTTCGACCAGCGGATACTGCCGCAACGCGGGCGCGGCCGAGGAAACATCCAGCGCCCAGTTCAGGATCTCGATCGTCATCCCCGGCACCGCGCGGCTGAACTGACGGCCATATTCCGCCTCGAACGCGCGGCGCAGATCGGCAATGTCGCCCGCCTCCAGCGGTCGGTCCGGCAAGGCGATTTCGATCTCGTGCCCCTGCCCGTGATACCGCATGAAGGCCTGCCGCCGGATCGTCAGCGGCCCTTCGGGCGCCCCGGCCCGGACCACCATCCGCGCCTCATCTATCATCGCGTCGAAAAACGCGTTCAGCCCGGCAATGTTCAACGTATCCAGCGTTTCATAGCGCGACCGCACGATCTCGAACGACACCGGCGCAAACAGGAACCCGACTGCTGACCCGACACCCGGATCGCGCGGGATCAGGATACGCCCGACCTGCGCCCGCCGTGCCACCCGCGTGGCATGCAGCGGCCCGTTGCCGCCAAAGGCGATCATCAGCCGCGCGCCCAGGTCCTTGCCCGATTCCACCGCATGCATCCGGCCCGCGCCTGCCATGTTCTCGTCCACGATCTCGCTGATGCCGCGCGCCGCCGCCGCCGGGTCCAGCCCCAGCGGCGCGCCCACATCGCGCGCCACCGCCGCCTCGGCTGCCGCCTCGTCGATCCTCAGCCGTCCTTCGGCGAAACGTGCCGGTTCGATCAGCCCCTGCAACACATCGGCATCGGTGACCGTGGGCTTGGTCCCGCCCTTGGCAAAGCAGGCAGGCCCCGGTTCCGATCCGGCGCTTTCCGGCCCCACCTGCACCCGGCCCAATCGGTCGACATGCGCGATGGAGCCACCCCCGGCCCCGATCTCGATCATCTCGATCACCGGGATGCGCACCGGCATCCCCGACCCCTTGATGAACCGCGCCGCCCGCGCGATCTCGAACCGGCGCGCGGTCTGCGGCCGGAATCCGTCGATCAGGCACAGCTTGGCCGTGGTGCCGCCCATATCGAAACTCAGCACCTCTTGCGCGCCGGTCTCGGCGGCGATGCGCGCCGCAAGAATGGCACCGCCCGCAGGCCCCGATTCAACCAGCCGGATCGGCAGCCGCGCGGCGGTCTCCAGCGTGGTCATGCCCCCGCCCGCCGTCATCATCAGGATCGGACAGACCAGCCCATCTGCCGTGAACCGCGCCTGGAAATCCGCCAGATAGCTGGCCATCTGCGGCAGGACATAGGCATTGGCTATGGTCGTGCACAGCCGGTCGAACTCGCGCGCCTCGGGGCTCACTTCGTGCGACAGCGAAATCACCAGCCGGGGCAGCGCGGCACTCAGCATCTCGCGCAGCCGGATTTCATGCGCGGGGTTGGCATAGGCATGCATAAGGCAGACCGCAACCGCCTCGGCGCCGCAGCGCTCCAGCGCGACGGCCAGCGCCGCAACGCCCGCCTCGTCCAGTGGTTGCAATTCGCGGCCCCGGGCATCCATGCGCCCGCCGATGGTAAAGGCGCGCGACCGAGGTACGATCAGATCCGGTTTCACCAGGTCGATATCGTACTGGCTGTAGCGCCGCTCATAGGCGATCTCCAGAATATCCCGGAACCCCTCGGTGGTCACCGTCGCCACCTTTGCGCCGCGCCGCTCGATCAGCGCGTTTGTGGCCAGCGTGGTGCCATGGATGAAACCGCTGATCTGGTGCCAATGGGCGCCCGCCTCCTCCAGCACCCGCCGCGCGCCCTCAAGCGCGCCCAGCGTCGGGTTCTCAGGCGTTGTGGGCGTCTTGGTGGTGGCAAGGCTGTGGCCCGCCGCGTCGACCAGGACGGTATCGGTAAATGTGCCGCCGATATCTATGGCGATACGACACCCGTTCGTGTTGTGCATGAAAGTGAACCGGATTCAGAAAATTGGGACCAAGGTCCGCTTTTTCCGGACCGCCATCTGCCCTTTGGGCAGCACACCCATTTCCCTGTCAGACGACGAGGTCGCAGCCGGTCGCCCGGCGCCCTGTCTCTGCTGTTCCGAAGTCTTCGCGCATGTTTCAGCACTCACCCGAGTCCGTCGCCCGGATATTGAGCGTGAGGCCGATCCCCTGTCAACGGAAATGAAATCGGCCCCTTCGCGGTCAAGACAGCCGGTACTTGCCGGTCAGGTCGGGCAGGAATGCCTCAACCGCCGCCGTGGCGATCACATGGCGGTTACCGGTCTCGGCGTCCTCAACATCAAGGCCCCCCATGACGGCGCGCACTTCGGCCCGGCCGCGCGGCAGCTCGGCGGCAACGGCGGCGCAATCCACCTCTTCAGGCCGCTGCACCCCGATTGTGACCTGCACCCGCATCTCGGCATGATCGATCCCCAGTTTCGAAAACAACGTGATCGAGGAATGGTGCAACGCATCCTGCACCGCCCGGCGCGCGGCCTTGGTATAGTCCTGACCATAAAGGTCGTTGCCCGTTCCCATCTCCAGGATCATCCGGCGCTCGGTCATTGCACGGTCTCCATGTCGAACGACACCACCACGGCCGCATTGGCGATCACCGTGCGCCCGCCCCCCTGCGGTTTTTCGATGTCCAGCCCGCCCTGCCGGACGGTGATGTTGGGTTGACCATAAGGGAACACCTCTGCCAGCCGCGCCACATCCACCGCGTCGGGCTTCTGCACCCCGATCTCGGCATCGACGATCATCGCCTGTTTCGGAAAGCCGAACAGCTCGGCCATGTTGACCGAGTTGTGCCACAGCGCATCCTTCAGCGCCCTCAGCGCCGCCTCGGTATAGTCCTCACGCCTGAGCGACGAGCCCATGCCGAATTCCACCAGCACCCGTGTCTTGGCCATTTCGTTCCTCCGATCTTGGTGCGCCCGATCCTGACCTATCGCGTGCCGGATACCAGCACCAGAACCGGTCCTTGGATGGGGCCAAATTCGCTGTACAAAACGGTCAATCCGGGTGCCAGACCGCGTACAAAACGGTCAAAACGAAAGAAGCGCCCGCTAGGGGCGCTTCTGAATTCCGGGTCTGGCCGGGCTCAGATCGAGCTGTCGATCCAGTTTTGCAGTGCCGCTTTCGGCGCCGCACCGGCCCGGTTCGACACCACCTGCCCGTCCTTGAAGATGAACAACGCCGGAATGCCCCGCACGCCCATGGCGGCGGCCGAATTTGGGTTGCTGTCCACATCGACTTTGGCGATTTTCACCTTGCCCGCATATTCGTTTGCCAGCTCTTCCAGGGCCGGGCCGATCTGCTTGCAGGGGCCGCACCATTCCGCCCAGAAATCCACCACAACGGGGATGTCCGAGTTCTTGACTTCGGCGTCAAAGGTTTCGTCGGTGACGGCTACGGTGGACATGATCTGTCTCCTGAATGGGATGCGATGCGCTTGGGTCAGGAAAGTAGGAGCGACGGGGCGCAAGGTCAAGATATCTGGGTGCGACCCAGCGCTGCCGTCACAAGATCGTGTGGCAGCCACATCATCCGGGCGGTGCGTGTCCACAGGATTCCGGTCCGGATTTCGTGGTCCGGATAGATCTGCGCCAATGCCTGAGCATAGGCACCCATCTGCCGCAGCAGCCCCTCGGGACAGGCCTCAACGGTGCCGGGGACCACGGCATTGCTTTTGAAATCAATCACCTGAACCTCGGTTTCCGTGATGACCAAACGGTCGATCACCCCGTGCATTCGACGCGCGCCCAGTGCCGCGCTGATCGGCACCTCGGCCAGGGTTTCCGGCGCAAAGATCGGCGCCAGATCGGGGTGGGTCAGAACGCCGCGCGCTTCGGCCAATAGATCGTCACGTTCCGCTGCCTGCATATCCGGCAGAAGCCGGGTGCAGATCTCGGTCCATGTGGCCGCTTCGGCCCGCGGCAGATGTTCCAACAACAGGTGAAGCCGTGTGCCCCGCAGCTTTGCCGCCTCTTCGTCCAGCCCCACCTCGCCGGGCAGCGCCTTGGCACCGCCCAGGTCCGATGGAGAAATCGCTTTTAATTCAATAGGTTTCTCCGCTGGCTGCCGCACCCAATCGGGTAGTGGATGCGCAGCGATCTCCGCTGATTGGGCCTCGGTCAGCGGTAGCGCCTCCCAGTCTCCGTGCTCCAGCCGCAGGAAATCCTGCCCCTCAACCTGCACCGCCCCGGCCTGTGCCATTGCCTCGGCAACCATGTTGTACCAGCTGCCGCCATCCTTGCCGATGTCACCCGCCGCCGCCACGATCAACCACTTTTCCGCCCGGGTTAGAGCCACATATAGCAACCGCAGACGCTCGTTGGTTTCCCGCGCCTGTGCCGCCTCGCGCGCCGCCGACAGCACGGCGGGCGATCCATCCTTGGCCACCCGCCACAGCGGCAGATCGCCCGCCTTCATGATCTCGGCATCGCGCTGTGCCCGGCGCTGGGCGGTATCGGGCAGGATCACGATCGGCGCCTCCAGCCCCTTGGAGCCATGCACGGTCATGACCCGCACCATATTGCCCACACCGGTCATCTGGCGCTTGATCTCAAGGTCGTCGGTCTGCATCCAGACCAGAAAACCAGTCAGGCTGGGAATGTCAGACCGTTCATAGGCCAGCGCCTGGCTGAGCAACGCGTTGATCCCGTCTTCGGCCTCGGCCCCCAGACGGCCCAGCAGTTTCCGCCGTCCGTCATGGCGAGTCAGAATCCGCTCGATCAGGTCATAGGGGCGCAGGAAATCGGTCTGCCCGCGCAGATCGTCCAGAACGGCAAGTGTCTGGGGAAATTCATCTTTTCTGGACCGCAACGCCGCCCACAGATACCGCTCTGTGCGTCGGTGGGCCAGATCGAACAGCTGTTGCTCGCTCCACCCAAAAAGCGGCGATTTCAGCACCGTGGCCAGCGACAGGTCGTCCTCGGGCGTGGCGAGGAAACTCAGCAGCGCGGCCAGATCCCTGACCGCCAGTTCCGCGCCCACCTTCAACCTGTCTGCCCCGGCGATAGGCAGGCCAGCGGCTTTGCAGGCTCGGATGATCTCGGCAAAGAGGTCGGACCGGCGTTGGACGAGGATCAGGAAATCCCCTGGCCGCACTGGACGCCGCAGAAATGTGCCAGGAGAGTCGCCGTCGATGGGAATGGTTTCGCCCCCGTCGATCGTCGCCTTGATCTGCGCCGCCACACGCTCGGCCAGGATCACGGTGTGATGGCGCGCACCAGGCCGGTCCACCGGGTCGGTCCAGTCGCCATCCTCGTCTTCTTCGACCTTTTCGACCACCGGCCACAGATCCACGCGGCCCGGCAGGTCGGATTTGAAGGCGCGATGGAGCGCTTCCTTGCGGAACCCGGCCTCGGCCCGGTCTTCGAACACCAGATCGACAAGCCCAAGGATCGCGCTGGAAGAGCGGAAGGAGTATTCCAGCGTCAAATCCTCTAGGTTAGAGCCTGATTGACGCAGCTTGCGGCCGAATTCGGCCTGCATCCGGTCAAAGGCGTCCGGGTCCGCGCCCTGGAAGGAATAGATCGACTGTTTCTTGTCACCTACGACAAAGATCGTGCGTTCGACCCCTGCCCGCGCGCCTTCGCCGCTGGTGAACTCCTGCGCCAGCTTCTCGATCACGTCCCATTGTTCCGGGCTGGTGTCCTGCGCCTCGTCCACAAGGATATGGTCGATGCCGCCGTCAAGCCGGTAGAGCACCCAGGCCGCGACGCCCGGATCGGACAGCAGTTGCCGCGCCTTCAGGATCAGGTCGTCAAAGTCGAGCCAGCCGCGCAATTGCTTGCGCCTTTCATATTCCGGCAGAAAGTCCGCCGCGAACCGGTGCAGCGCCAGTGACTTTCGCGCGGCGGTCAAGGCCAGCCGCCGGTCACGGGCCTCCTCGACCCGCAGCATAAGCGCCTCAAGCTGCGGCATCTGTCCGGCCAATACCCCTTCGCGCAGGCCTTTGGTCGGGAAAGCGCCAATCTTGGCGGTAAAGGGTTCCTTGGCGCTGGCACCGGTCAGCAGCACCTCTTCGAGAACGGTCAGCCCATCCAGCGTGGGGCCGTCGAACCGGGCCAGTTTTGCACCGGCCTTCTGGTCGTTTGTCCCGCTGCCCGCAAGCGCCGGCAGGAGCCAGCGGACAAGCTCCAGCTCGCCGCCCAGATAGACAGAGGGGAGAAGCGTGTCTTCGTCGAAGCCCGGCGGCAGGCCGAAGGCTTCGGCCAGTTGCTCCCAGTCCATAGGTTGTACAAAACCGGCCCGGTGCTGGCAGATCGCGGCGGTCAGGCTGTCGAATCCGGTGTCGGTTATGAACCGAGCGACCGCCTCGACCAGCGGTGCCTTCCTTCCTTCGGCAAAGTCCTCGACAATCTCTTCGCGCAAGAGCGCGGCGGCCCGATCCTCCATTTCCGCGAACTGCGGGCTGACCCGTGCTTCGAGCGGAAATCGGCGCAATAGAGCCGCACAGAACGAGTGGATGGTCTGGATCTTCAGCCCGCCCGGCGTCTCGATCGCGCGGGCAAAGAGTGTCCGGGCATGGGCCAAGCGGGCACTGTCAATCGTGCCCGGAACGCCAAGATCCGCAAGCTGGGTCCTGAGCAATGCGTCGCCCAGCATGGCCCATTCGCCCAAGCGTTTGAACAGGCGGTTCTGCATCTCGCTGGCGGCGGCCTTGGTATAGGTCAGGCACAGGATATGTTGCGGTTCGACCCCGTTCAACAGCAGGCGCGCTACGCGGTCGGTCAGAACCTTGGTCTTGCCTGATCCCGCATTGGCCGCAAGCCAGGTCGAGGCGGCGGGATGCGAGGCGCGAAATTGCGCCTCGGTGGCGGCATCGCGCATGGTCATGTCAGATCCTCGGGCAGGGGCGTGGCGGTGTGGTCCCATTCACCGAACCGGGCCAGGTGGTCATAATCGCCAAAGTCCGTGTCCTTGTGCAGCATCCGGCGTGCGGTAAACCCCTGATCCGGCTCGAAATACGCGGCGATCAACTGGTGCAGTTCAGCCCAGACCCGGGCGGGGGGTTCCTCGGCCAAAGGCGCGGGCACTTCCTTGTAGCTGCCGCCCATGCCGATGAAGACCGCGCGCGCCACTGGCGACGGGTCCAGCCCTTCGAACCCGCCCTCTTCGGCCAGAGCGGCCTCGATCAGCAGTTGTTTGTCGAACTTGGCCTGCTGCCTTTCGCTGGGGGGCGTGCCGGTCTTGTAGTCGTAGATGCACAATGACCCGCGCCCGGTCATGTCGACCCGGTCGGCCCGTCCGGTCAGGGTGAAGTCCAGCCCATCAAGCCGACGGTTCATCCGTACCTCGAAGGCCACCGGGCCACCATCGGCACGGCGTTCCATTTCAGCGGTCAGAAAGGCATCCGCCACCCGTTCCAGCCGTGCCAGCCAGAGCGCGCGCGCGGTGGGCCATGCGACCAGTTCGTCCAGCAGCGCGGCGGCGCGTTTGAGGAAATTCTCACGGCTGAGCAAGGCGCTATCCAGCAGGCTGTCCTTGACGAAACTTTCCAGGATCTCGTGGATCACGATACCCCTGAGTAACGCGTCAGGGGCCCGAACCAACGGGTCCAGCGGCTTCAGTCGCAGCACGTGACGGGCGTAGATGGCATAGGGATCGCGGATCAGTTTCTTGATCTCGGTCACAGACAATTGCCTTGGCCGCGCGGCGACAGGTGGCCGGGGCGAGGGGCGTGGCGCGGGATCGACGCGCGGCGCGTCCTCCAGGGCCTGAGCCCAGGTCAACCAGCCTTGACCACGCGCGCGCATTTCAGCCAGCGCGACATCGCCGCCCTGATCCGGCAAGCCCTGCAACAGGTTGGTCAGCCGGTTCAGCCAGCGCGACGGCACGGTTTCCGCGTCATCCGAGCGTTTGGCACGGGTCAGCCAGACCTCGGCCGCGCCGATGGCCTGCTGGAAATCATGCGCCGACAGACCGATCCGGCGCTCGGGCAGCAACAGGCCCGCATCATGGCGCATGCGTCGATTCAGCCATGGGTCGGGGGCAGGGGCCTCGGGCCAGCTGCCTTCGTTCAGCCCGCCGAGGATCAGCAGATCGGCCCCCATCACGCGCGCCTCGAGCGTGCCCCAGATCATGATGCCGGGATAAGGGGCGTCGCGGTCGCGCACCTCGCCGGTGGACAAGAGCCCACCCAGCAGATCGGCGAAATCACGGGCGGACATATCGCCCCCGTGTGGCGCCTCGTCCTTGAGCGCTTTGACGATGGCCAGCGCCTCTTGCCCGGCTTTCTGGTCCCATAGGGTCCCGGTCTGGCCGGTGGGTCCGGCGGAGAGCCTTTCGGCCAACTGCCGCAGGCGCATAACCCATTCGGAAAGCGGCAGCGTTCCGGCGACCGTTTGGCCACAGAAGCACTCAGCGACCCAGTGGGTCCAATCCGTCGGCACGTCGCGGCGGGTGGCAAAGGATGCCAGGTCGCCAGCCTCGGGAAAGGGCGGGCCATTGCGGCGCAGGTCCAGTTCCAGATCGCGGGCATGCAGCAGATGCTCGTTCCGGCCCGAGCCGGAATGGCACAGCGGGTGCTTCAGCAGGGTGAGCAGCGCCTCGCCATCAAGGCGGGAGGCGAAGAGCCCGGCCACGTGGCGCAGGAACCGCCCTGGAGGCGACAGTTGCAACGGCAAACCGGCGCTATCGTCGGGCAGGATGTTCCAGCGATCCAGGGCGGAGCTGACCTGGCGGGTCAGCATGCGGTCGGGAGTGATCAAGGCGGCGGTCTGCCCGTTCTCGGCCGCCTGGCGCAGGCGTAGCGCAATGGCCAGCGCCTCGCCCCGGGGCGACGTTGCCTCGATCAGGGTAACGTCGCGCGTTGCGATATCGAGCCCGGTTAGTTCCGGGCCCTCGGTCATCCAGGCATCGGTGACGGGTGCCGGTCTGAGCGCAAGCGAAACCAACCGGTTCCTTGCGGGGCAGGGGGCGGGGAGGTCTGTCCACCTGTCGATTTGGTCATGCGAAAGAGAGAGCTGCTCCATCAGCCGGGCAAACCGGAACTGGGGATGGTCCTCGGCCGTCAACGCATCGCCCAGCTCGGACCAGACGTGGCCGGGCTGATCAAAGTCAAAGCCGGGCAGCACTACGGCACCTTGCGGCAGACGGGCGATCGCCTCCATCAGCAGCATGGTTGTGCCCCGCGACCCGGTCGATCCGGCAAGGATGACCGGGTGCTGCGGTGGGGCGGTCTGCCAGTCGGCGATCAGGGTTTCCACGATGCGCCTTTGCCGCGCCTGAACATCCAACGCGCCTTCGGCGGCGCCCAGGTAGCGCTCGGCAATCGCAATGAACTGCTGCGCGCGCGCCCAGTGCCCGGACAGATCGGTCACGTCCAGTTTGCGAATGGTGTCGGGCGCAACACCTTCGCCCTGCATCTCGTCGATCAGCGCGGCAAGGCTGTCGGAGAGATCGAAGATCGAGGCGCGCGCGGCCAGATCGGGCTGTTGATCCAGAAGTCGGGTAATCAGTTGCACCAATTCCAGTCTGCGGCGCAGTGGCGGCACGGCGGCGGGCAGGTGTGTGGGCAGGCCCAGCGCGCTCAGGTCGGTGACCAAAGAGATGCGTGGCAGCAGGCTGGCCGGGCCCGCGTCGAACAGGGCGGTGATACGGCGCTCCATCCGGCGGGTGTTGACCACCAGTTGCACCTGCGCCAGCGCTTGTGGCGGCAGATGGGCGCATCGGCTGCGCAAACCGTCCACCAGCGCGCGGGGGAAATCGACACCGGGTGGCAGCGCAAAGACACGCGGATGCGGACAGGGATCAAACATGCGCAAGCAGTTCCTCGGCCAGGGTGATCCCGCCCGGATGGCCGACGTCGCACCACCGGCCTGGATAGGTGAGGCCGAACAGCCGTCCTTGCGCACCGATCCTGTTCCAAAGCAGGTTTAGGGAGAAACTGCGCTCGGGGATATCTGCCAACCCATCCAGCTTGACAATCTGCGCCCCACCATAGACCAGCCCGGCGCCCCGGTGGAGCCTGCCCTCGTCATCGCAGGAGAAATCGCCTTGGCCCAGATATCCCACTGTTTGCGACACCGGAACGCAGATCAGCAGCGCATCCATCCTGTCGGGGTTCCAATGTTCGGCCAGCAGGGCCAAGGGGTTGGGGCCGGACCAGATCGCATCCGTGTTCATGGTAAATACCGTGTCCGAGGCCAGCATTGGTCCCGCCTGCCGCAGCCCCCCGCCGGTGTCGAGGATATCAGGCTGTTCGTCCGATAGGATCACACCCTGCGGCTCCAGATGCATTGCCAGCATCGGCGCGAGGTAATGGGTGTTGGCCACGATTTTGGGCGGCTCGACGGCGCGGGCCAGATCGAGCGCATGGTCAACCAACGGGCGGCCGGCGACCTCAATCAGAGGTTTCGGCCGGGACCGGGTGAGATCGCCCATGCGGGTTCCGAACCCGGCGGCAAACAGCATGACAGGAAAACGGGGCTGGCTCATGTCGGGTTCAACCGCGCAAGGTTTTCCGGGGTCGGGGGCGGCAGTGTTTCCCGCAACAGATCGGCGACCCCTGCCAGCGCGGGGTGTTCCAGATCACGCAACAGATGCGCCCACACCGCAGGCATCAACGCCAGATACCGCGTTTTCCCGAGCTTACGGGACAATTTGGCAAACACGCCGAGAATGCGCAGGTTACGCTGGACACCAAGCACCGGATACGCGGTGCGAAACTCGTGATCATTCGCGCCTGTCGCGGCGATGAACCTGTCGATCATGCGCATCTCGGTGGCGGTCGAGACATCGCGGCGAATGTCCTGCAAGAGGCTGACAAGGTCATAGGCGGGGTGCGCCGTCACTGCATCCTGAAAATCCAAGAGACCAACGCGCGCTAGACCCTTACGGTCTGGCAACCAGATCAGGTTTTCGGCGTGGTAATCTCGCAAGATCAGGACTTTGGGTCCTTGCGTAGTGCGAAAAAGAAGACTTTCAAACCTTTCGATGAACCGAGCCATCGTTTCGGGGCGGGCATCCCCTGTGATCCCTTCGACATAATGCTCAAAGGCGATGGCCGTCTTCTCGGCCATGACGGTTGGGCCGAAACTTTCCAGTCCGGCGGGCAGGGGGGTATCCTGCAACGAGATCAGCAGGTCTGTTGCGGCTTCGTACAATGGGCGTTCAAGGTCTGGAGCGCGGTCAATCACCCGCGCAAATAGATCGTCTCCGAGATCTTCGAGCAGGAGAAACCCATGGTCGGTGTCCGACAACAAGATCTCCGGCGCACTCAAACCGATCGACCGCAGGTGTTCGGCAAGTTCGACAAACCTGTCTATCGTTTCTCCACCGTCCGGTGGGGCATCCATGAAAATCGCGGTCCTACCGGTATCCTGATCGGTCAGCCGTTCGTACCGCCGGGCCGAGGCGTCTCCGGCAAGGGGCACGCGCCGGGCGCCAGACCAGGGTGACCGGGCGATAAACTCTTCTGCCTGCGCGGTCCGGCTGGTCGCTCGGGTCATGTCAGACGGGGTGGCCATTTCGGGTCGGTCCATTCGACAGTCAGCTTTCGGCGGGTTTCATGTTCGGGGTCGATCTCAAAGGTGATCATCAGCGCATGTGGGGGTGTCAGCGGGCCCAGCCGGTCGGGCCATTCCACAAGAGTTATCGCATTGTTGAACGCCTCTGAAAGACCTAGTTCCTCAATCTCTTCGAGCGAGGAGAGGCGATAGAGATCGGAGTGCCAAAGTTCACCCCGGTCGGTGTCATAGACCTGTACCAGAGTGAAGGTGGGCGATGGAACGTCTTCCGGCTCGGTCATCATGGACTGGATCAGGCTCCGGGCGAAATGGGTTTTTCCGCTGCCGATTTCACCGGAAAGCAACAAGCAGTCGCCGGGCATGAGCGTGGTGCCCAAGGACACCGCCATGGCGGCGGTTTCTTCGGGGGAGTCTATGGTCAGTTCAAGGTGCGAAGCCGTCATGGCCGCACAATGGCCGCGCCGCTTTCCGGCTGCAAGCGGCTATCCGATCCTTGCGGTTTCGGTCAGCGTCTTGGAGATGGTCGTCAGAGAGAAAACAACCATTGTCGCGCCGTTCTGGATTGGGTTGATGGTGCAATTCAACGGCCGGCCATCGCGTAACCTGACCTGACCATCCCAGAGCGTGCGATTTTCGCGATTGGCCACGAAATCCCGAATGTCGCCCCACAGCGGTGTGGCACTGCATTGCTCCTGCCAGGCGCGGGTGGCGTCGACGATCGAGACTTTCGCAAAGCTTCGCTCGGGATCCGATTTCCACAGAGTGTGATACGCCTTGTTGGAAAACGCGAGCGTGCCGTCAGAAGCAAACACGACAATCGCATCTTCGATGTGATCGAGAACGTCCTGACCAAGCTCTAGCTCGGACCGAAAGCGGCGGGTCAGGGTGATGTCTGCGGTAATGTCTTCGAATAGAAACGCGATGGCCCCATCCGGATGAGGGCGACCGTTCACCGAATAAACGGACCCCGACGGCAGTGTCCAAGTTTCGCGATACATGCCATCCGATGCCGCCTGTAACAGATCGTTCATCTCTTGGCGCCATCCGCCGTAATTCTTTGGTTCCGGCATCATGTTGAGGTTTCTCAACCGGTCGAAGAAGCTTGAAACCGATGGCCGGCTTGTCAGGAAATCGGCGGGCAGGCAGGTCAGATCTATCAGCGCCGGATTGAAAAGAGCCAACTGCCTGTTCCTGTCGAAGATGGCCAGCCCGATGGATAGTTGCGCGAACGTCTTTGCCAATGTCTGCACAAAGTTGCGCTGGGCCACTTCGGCGTCGACGACCGCGTTGATGTCCACCGCATAGCATAGGCTGCCCGACTCCTGGGGCACCACCACAACGTCGAACCAAAGCTTTGCCTGTGTGGGAAAAACCGAAATCGAAACGCGGGATTTCTTTCTATCACCGCCCAACTCTTCGACCTTGGGAAACAGCGGCTCATAGAGATCGAGGTTTCCGTTCCGAAGTTTTCGCGCCAACGCCACATAGGCGGCATTGCACCAGCGGATCTTCCCGGCGTTGTCGAGATGCCACACCGGATAGGGCGCCGGATCCATTGCCATTCTGATCGGGTCGGGGTCAGAGCGCCGCAACGCGTGCTGCCCCTTGCTGCCGCTGCGCAGCTCAACCCGGACAACACCGTCTACCCATTCACAGAACACCTCTCGCCCGGTGCGACCGTCTATGGGTTCGACGACGATTTCACCCTCTTGCTCGACGGTATCCGGGTCTGGCGGAAACCCGGGAAACTCGTCGGACAGTTTCTGGCGCAGTTCTTCCCAGTTGAGAACGTGCCTGTCGTCGCCCAGGTGAGAAGAGCCGATAACAGTCGACCCATCGAAGAGGAAAACATGCGGTGCCGCGTCTTCCGCGGTCAACAGATCGCGGGAAAAGCCGGACAGTTGTCTCGGAGTAGACAGATACCAGGCGGTAAGCCCAGCCGAAGAAAGGCAAATTACCGCTAAAGCCACCCATTCCGCCATGATCGCATCCAGAACGCCAACACCAACTTTGGCAATCATTGGCTCAAGTGGTTAAGGCAACCTTAACTAAACCCTAAATGGTTCGTTTAGCCCGACCGGAACGGCGTTTTCGCCGGTTTGCGCATCGATCTGGCTGCGTGGCCAGACCACCTGGACAATGGCACCGCGCCGCTCGGACAGGTCCGTCAAGGTTTGGTAGGGGTCGGACCCATTGGCAAATCTCAATTCAGCGCCGCTACGTTCCAGCAATGTCTTGGCGATAAACAGACCAAGCCCCATGCCTTCGTATTCAGGCCGCGATCGGGTATCGACCTCGGCCCTTCTCCGGCGCACGAACGGATCGCCGATCCGGCCGAACATATGCGCGGGATAGCCGCGGCCGTCATCCATGATCGTCACGGTGATCGCGTCGGCGGTCCATTCGGCCTCGACCCAAACGGTGGATCGCGCAAAGTCGACAGCGTTCTGGATCAGGTTCCTGAGGCCATGGATGACCTCGGGCTTGCGCAGGATCGAAGGTTGTTGCAAATCGCCACCTTCGCCGGGGCCCTCATCGAAATGTAGCGCCTTGCCGCGATTGACATGTGGTTCAGCGGCTTCGTGGATAACGGTGGATAGGGGCGCCTGACGCAGGTGCAGGTCGTCCTTTCCGGCACGGCCCATGTTGCGCAGGATGTCCCTGCAACGATCGGCCTGCTCCCGGATCAACGCCGCGTCTTCGCGCAGGTCGGGCCGGTCGTCCAATTCCTCGACCAGCTCGGAACTGGCCAGCTTGATGGTAGCGAGCGGAGTACCCAACTCATGCGCGGCGGCAGCGACAACGCCGCCAAGATCGGTCAGTTTCTGTTCGCGGGCCAGTGCCATCTGGGTCGCGGCCAGTGCCTCGGACATCGACTGAACCTCGGAACTGATCCGATAAGAATAGGCGCCCAGGAAAATCATCGCGATGACGATTGCGGTCCAGTGTCCGAAAACGAAGACATCCGGGATGCGCAGAACAAATCCCATCTCGGTTCTGAGCGGCATGTGGTACAGTCCCAGCAACGTCACCAGAACGATTGCGGTGGTGCCTATGATTAGGGTCGAGCGCAGGCCCATCACGTTGGCCGAGATGATCACCGGTCCGACCAGCAGCAGCGCAAAGGGGTTGTGCAAGCCGCCTGTAAGGTACAGCAGAACGCCTAATTGCTGCAAGTCGAACAGAACCATCAGAAAGTTCTCGAACTCGCTGAGGCGCTTGTTTCCGGGGAAAGCAAAGATCGCCATCACGTTGACGACGGCGGAAACCCCGATCGCCAGGTAACACAGACCCAGATTCAATTGCAGGTGATAGGTCTGTTGCGCCACCGTGATGGCCACGATCTGGCCTGCGATGGCGACCCACCGCAACAGGATCATGGTGCGCAGGCGAATCCAGCTGCTGCGTTCTTGTCCCAGCACAAGGCTCATGTTGGATTCCGGCATCGCGCACTTATGTCCTGTTGCAACCGTCGGGTTTCTTGATAGGTCTCCGGCCCGACACGATCAACAGCCGCTGTCCATGAGGATCCCGATGAACCGATTTTATGCTATTCTTGCCGCCACGGTTGCAGTGGTGGCGCTGGGCGCAACATGGATCGCGACCCGCGGCGGTTCGGACGACCGGTTTGCGCAGTGCAGGTCCAGCCAGATCGCGGGCGGGGCGGATACCATTGGCGGGCCGTTCGAGTTGTTGAATTCCAAGGGCGAGACGGTGACTGACAAGGATGTGATAACCCAGCCGTCGCTGCTCTATTTCGGCTATACTTTCTGCCCGGATGTCTGTCCGCTCGACACCTCGCGCAATGCCGAGGCCGTGGATATCCTTGAAGGCCGGGGCAAGATGGTGACACCGGTCTTCATTTCCATCGACCCCGACCGAGACACGCCTGAGGTGGTGGGCGATTTTGCCGCCAACCTGCACGAGCGGATGATCGGGTTGACCGGTTCGCCCGAGCAGGTGAAGGCCGCGAGCCAGGCCTACAAGACCTATTACCGGGCGCAGGACAAGAGCGATGAATACTATCTGGTCGACCATTCGACCTTTTCCTATCTCGTCCTGCCCGAGGTCGGATTCGTCGAGTTTTTCCGTCGCGATGACACGCCTGAGCAAATGGCCGACAAGATCGGATGCTTCATAGATGCAATGTAGGGCGTGAAGGCTGTTTGACGCGGGCGCGATGGCTGGTAATACTCGCGGCAAGCCAAAAAGACGAAAAACAGCGAAAGACAGAGCATGACGGACAACCTCCAGCCAGATATCGGTCCCGACAAGTCGCTTTTGCTTGTCGATGACGATGAACCGTTTCTGCGCCGTTTGGCCAAGGCGATGGAGAAGCGGGGGTTCGAAGTCGAAACGGCAGGGTCAGTCACCGCCGGGCGTGCGATAGCCACTGCAAGGCCACCTGCCTACGCGGTGGTCGACTTGCGGCTTGAGGATGGCAATGGCCTAGATGTCGTCGAGGTCTTGCGCGAACGTCGTCCGGATAGCCGGGTGGTGGTCCTGACCGGATACGGGGCGATTGCCACGGCGGTCGCTGCCGTCAAGATTGGCGCAACCGATTACTTGTCAAAGCCCGCAGATGCCACCGACATCACCAATGCTCTCCTGGCCAATGGAGATACCCTGCCGCCGCCGCCGGAAAACCCGATGAGTGCCGACAGGGTGCGCTGGGAACATATCCAGCGCGTGTACGAGTTGTGCGATCGAAACGTTAGCGAAACCGCGCGCCGGCTAAACATGCATCGCCGGACCCTGCAACGGATTCTGGCCAAACGAAGCCCGCGCTGAGAGGTTCGCAATGGCGGAAACGCCCGACCTTAATCCAGACGACCCAAATTCACAGCCGCTGCCCGAAGGGGGCTGGTCCGAGACATTGACGCGGCTGGCCGAGGCGGTTGTTGTGCCACCCGAAGTCAGCGGTTTCACTCAGGCCGCCGGGGTTTTGTACTCGGATGGCAGCTATTGTCCCGAAGGTGCCCTTTGGCGCCGATACCGGCCTTTGACGACCCGCCCCGATATGCCGCAGGACGTGGCACAGATATTGCCGGGGCGCTGGATCTGGGGCGGCGTGCTGTGGGCGCATTTCGGTCATTTCCTGGTCGAAAGCACTTCCCGCCTTTGGGCACTGGATCATGTCGATGGCCCGATCGACGGCATTCTCTTCATTCCCAAACGACCGAAGGTCGGCGATCAGGTCCGGGGATATCAGCGCGATTTCATCGACCTGATGCGGCCGGACCTGCCGATCCATGTCGCGACCGAACCGACGCAAGTCGAAGAGCTGATCGTACCCGGACAAGGGTTCGGGTTGGGAAACATCACGCAGGGAACGCCAAGGTTCCGCGATGCGATCCATCGGAGTTTCGCCAAATCGGTCGAACCCGACGGTCCAAGCAAGCTTTACATCTCCCGTTCCGCGCTAGGTCTGGGAAAGGGTGGCCTGTTGGGCGAAGAACGGCTGGAAGACCTGCTGCGTGCCGAGGGGTACGACATTTTCCACCCCGAGAAGTTCTCTCTCGAAACCCAGCTTGCCAGATACAAGGCCGCCAGCCATGTCGTGGCCGCCGATGGTTCGGCGCTGCATTTATTTGCGATGGTGGGAAGGCCCGACCAGAACGTGGCGATGATCCTGCGGCGCAAGGCGGGGCCCAACAACCTGCTGGCCAAGAACGTTGCGCATTTTTGCCGGAACAATCCGCTGGTCATCGACGCGCTCTACACCGAATGGGTGCGCGGCGACAAAGGCAAATCAAACCGCCTGTCTTTTGGTGAGCTGGATCACGCGGTGATTGGCCGGGGCCTGATCGCGGGGGGATTTGTTCGCCCGGATATCGACTGGCCGCGGGCGACAGACGAAGAGCGCGCCAAGATGTTCAGCGACAAGGGTCTGGATCAGGCTGGCGATTTTGTCGAAAGCGCCGACTACCAGACGCGCCGTCGCCGAAAGATGCGACATGAACGCCGCGCCCGTCGTGCGGAACGCGCGGTGTCGGATCAAAGCGCGGATATCAGCGCCAAGTAACGTTCGGTATAGGCCTTTCTCGTCTCAACGGGCGGTCTGAGCAGAATGTCGAGCCCTTCCATCAGGACCGGGTTCGGGCGCCCGAAAAACCTGTTCGCTTCGGCCTCGGAAAAACCGGCGATGCGGGTCGCCTCCATCCAGGCGCTTATACGGTCGGCGCGCTTGATCTGTTTCTTGATCGCTACCGGCAGTTGCGCCGGCAGGCCAAACCGGATGTGGATCGCTGCGGTAAGCCTGGCGTCGAGATGGCCGTAATCCGGTCCGACCGCAGCCTTCACCGGCGAAATCATGTCGCCGATCACGTATTCCGGCGCATCGTGCAGCAAGGCCGCCAGGCGCCATTTCGGCCCGGTGGAGGGGGCTATGCGGGCAAACAGGGTCTCAACCAGCAGCGAATGTTCCGCCACCGAATAGGCATAATCGCCATGCGTCTGCCCGTTCCAGCGCGCGACAAAGGCCAGGCCATGGGCGATATCCTCAATCTCGATATCCATCGGCGTCGGATCCAGCAGGTCGAGTCGCCGCCCCGACAGCATCCGTTGCCATGCTCTGGGCTGTGTTGCCATTCTGCCACGTCCCTTTCCAAGTGCCTTTTTTTCGCCACATTCCGGGCGCAGCCTTTGCCTTATCCCGATCAAATGCTGCCAGCCGTTCCAATTTTCGTCGAGGGTTCAGCCCGGCGGCAAGATCGCGATATCAAGTGAGGGGGGACGTGTTTTCCTCCCTGCACGTCCCCTTTCAGACCTGAACCTCTATCGAAAGGAGCTTGCCATGTTCAAGCGTCTGATGGGGATTGGAACAACATTTGGCATGGTGGCCCTGATGTCCCCGGCCGTGGCGCAATCCTGTGCGGATCGCGATGCGGTGATTGGCAAGCTACAGGAAAAATATTCCGAACAACTGACCGCCGGTGGCCTGCAACCCATGCATCGAGGCCAGTCGATGATCGAGCTTTGGGTCTCGGCCGAGACGGGCACGTTTACTGTTCTATTGACAGACGCGAATGGCGTCAGTTGCATTGTGGCGGCGGGAACCGACTATTTTCAGGCCACGCCGGTGCCGCGCAAGACGGATATTCCCAGCTGAAACTTTCCCCAAAAACCTGACCGGGCCGAACGTCGTTGCCACTTGTCCCCATGAATGATAGGGCGTCTGGCGACCGATTTTACCGGAATGGAGTGAAGAATGGCCGGGGATTATATCGTCAAGGACATTGCACTGGCCGACTATGGCCGCAAGGAACTGGACATTGCCGAAACCGAGATGCCGGGCCTGATGGCGCTGCGCGCTGAATACGGTGAAAGCAAGCCGCTCAAGGGGGCGCGCATCGCCGGTTCGCTGCACATGACCATCCAGACCGCAGTTCTGATCGAAACGCTGGTGGCGCTGGGCGCTGACGTGCGCTGGGCGTCGTGCAACATCTTCTCGACACAGGATCATGCCGCCGCCGCGATCGCGGCCAGCGGCACTCCGGTGTTCGCCGTCAAGGGCGAGACGCTGGAGGAGTATTGGACTTACACCGACAAGATTTTCCAGTTCCCCGAGGGCGGCGCCAACATGATCCTGGACGACGGCGGCGATGCCACGTTGTACATCCTCATGGGCGCCCGCGTCGAAGAGGGTGAGGAAGACCTGATCGCGGTTCCGACCAGCGAAGAGGAAGAGTACCTGTTCGCCCAGATCCGCAAGCGGATCGCCGAAACCCCGGGCTGGTTCGTGAAGCAGCGCCACATGATCCAGGGCGTGTCCGAAGAGACCACCACCGGTGTTCACCGTCTCTACAAGATGATGGAAAAGGGCCACCTGCCGTTCCCCGCGATCAACGTGAACGACAGCGTCACCAAATCGAAGTTCGACAACAAGTACGGCTGCAAGGAATCGCTGGTCGACGGTATCCGCCGCGCCACCGACACGATGATGGCAGGCAAGGTCGCGCTGGTGTGCGGCTATGGCGACGTGGGCAAAGGCTCGGCCGCCTCGCTGCGTGGCGCCGGTGCACGGGTGAAGGTGACCGAGGTTGATCCGATCTGCGCGCTTCAGGCTGCGATGGACGGTTTCGAAGTCAGCACCCTGGAAGATGAAGTCGCCAGCGCCGACATCTTCATCACCACCACCGGCAACAAGGACGTGATCCGCATCGAGCATATGCGCGAGATGAAGAACATGGCCATCGTCGGCAACATCGGCCATTTCGACAACGAGATCCAGGTTGCCGCGCTGAAGAACCACAAGTGGACCAACATCAAGGACCAGGTCGACATGATCGAGATGCCCTCGGGCAACAAGATCATCCTGCTCTCCGAAGGTCGCCTGCTGAACCTCGGCAACGCGACCGGGCATCCGTCCTTTGTGATGTCGGCCTCGTTCACGAACCAAGTTCTGGCGCAGATCGAGCTGTACACCAAGGGCGACAAGTACCAGAACGAGGTCTATATCCTGCCCAAGCATCTGGACGAGAAGGTCGCGCGCCTGCATCTGGACCGGATCGGTGTGAAATTGACCAAACTGAGCCCGGAACAGGCCGATTACATCGGGGTCACGCCCGAAGGCCCGTTCAAGCCGGAACACTACCGCTATTGATATCCAGCGACGGGCGGATGCCCGTCCTGAGAATTCTGACCGCCCCGGGAAACCGGGGCGGTTTTTTCATTCGGTTCGAAATTGTTGAAAAGAAAACTGTTGTGCGACAGCTTCGCAGAACAACGAGTTCTGAACCCGCAAGACAATATGCGGGGCGTTTATTGGAGTGTGGAGTTATGAAGATGTCCTTTTCAGATGCTGGTTTCAAACAAACCGCTTTTGTATTTGCTCTGGGCGTGATGCTTGGCGCGACGATGGTTGAGGCCAAGCCAAAGATCTCGGTTGTGGAAAAGACTTATACTGTGGATGCCACCACTGCGCGCGCCATGGTTCAGCAGATGGGACAGCGCGGGCCGAATGGTTATTGGGCTTATACCGACTGGTATGTGAACTGGACCGGAAGCTGCGATCTCTCGGTCAAGATCACTTACACGATGCCCAAGCACAAGAACGAAGCCAAACTTGATCCGGCGGTGCGCGAGAACTGGAAAACCTTCCTTGCGGTTCTGCGGAAACACGAGGAAAAGCATGGTGCCCATGGCATTCAGGCCGCGCAGGAGATCGAACAGACAAAATGCGCCGATGGTCAGGCCGTCATCAAGAAATGGAGCAACCAGGACAAGGTTCTGGACAAGCGTACCGACCATGGCAAAAAAGAGGGTGTGGTTCTGAAGTAACGGATCGACCAGCTCGGGCACCAAAGGCGGAAACCGATGGTGCCTACGTGGCATCGCTCTGACCTTGTTTGTTTACAGGGAAAAACCGGCCAAATTTTCCCTTTGTGCATGCTCGGGCTGCCGTTACGCTCTCCCCAGTGCCGGATTGACCGGTCGAAAACAGAAAAACTCGGGAGAGTGAAGAGATGGGAAAACGCGACGATCTGATCGCAAAATACGCCGATGACCTGAAGAACAAGTGCGGGATGACCCCGGACATGGACCTGCTGACCAAGGTCACGATCGGTTGTGGGCCGGCAATCTACGATGCTGATGCCTCGACAGTCGCGGCAACCCAATCGGGTGAGCTGGAAACTGTGAAGAACAATTTCCTTATCAAGAAATTGGGCCTGTCCGACGGCCCGGAACTGGACGCGGCGATTGCCAAGGCAATGGAGACCTATGGCCAGTCCGAGCGCAACAAGTACCGCGCCGTGGTCTATTACATGTTGACGAAGCATTTCGGCAAAGAAGCGGTCTACGGCTGATACCAAGCCCTAAGAACGTTGAAACGCCTGTGCTCTTGCAGGCGTTTCGCATTTTACGAGTATTCTTCGTGCTTGGTGTTTGAGTAGGTCCCGGTTTTCGCGGTATAGAGAGTCCATGATCAGTACGGTCAGAACCTTGAAATTCGTTCGCGTGTGGTGAGTTGGGAGCACGCGGGGTGGGGGGAAGGTTCTGCGCCGTCGGAACCTTCCCCGTTTTCTTTTGATCTAACGCTTAGAATAGCGTCAGGATCAGTCCCATCGCCGCGCATGCCAGCGTGGCATAACCGCCGTCAATCAGGCTGAGCCGGAATGGACGCATGGCATAAAGGTTGTTGAGGGCAATCCACGGCGAGATGAGGAAAAGACCGACACCGATCCCCGCAACAAGACCCGCGCCCGGTGTATCAAGACCCGACAGGGCAAAGACATGACGCATCATTCCGGCCACAACCAGCTGTAGCACAAAGCTCATTGCGAAAATGCCAGGGTTTATTCCGCCTTCGGGTTTACCGTCTGGGCCGCGGGGTACGCCGGACGCCTGCATCCAGGGTTCGGCCAGCACCATGTACCACACAGACCCAAGGACAAAGGCACCAAGGGCGGCTGCGAAAACATTGAGAACTTCCATCTTCCGCCTCGTCGAAGAGTTACGACAAGGTCAAGAATGCCCGATCAATCGGGTTCTGTCTGCCCCAATGCGCAGATCGCCAGCCATTGGTCTTCGCTCACGGGTTGCACCGACAAGCGCGAGTTCTTGACCAGCACCATGTCAGACAGACGCGGATCCGACTTGATCTGATCCAGGGTCGCGGGCTGCACGAAAGGACGAACTGCCTTGATATCCACGCATTCCCAGCGCGGATCCCCGGCCTTGCTGTCCGGATGCACTTCGGCGCAGACCTCGACGATGCCGACAACCGCCTTTTCGGTTTGCGAGTGGTAGAAAAACCCCCTGTCGCCCAGCTTCATGGCGCGCATGAAATTGCGTGCCTGATAGTTGCGCACGCCATCCCATTCCTCGCCTGTCTCGCCCTTGGCGGTCTGATCGTCCCAGCTCCAGGTCGAGGGTTCGGATTTGAACAGCCAATAGGCCATCAGATCACCTTTTTCCAAGGGATCAGCTCGACCGACTGGAACAGACCGGCCTTGGCATAGGGGTCGTTGGCGGCCCATGCTTCGGCGGCGGCCATGTCTTCGACGTCGAGGATCACCAGCGATCCGATCATGGTCTCGCCATCCAGCAAGGGCCCGGCCTGTGATACGACGCCGGAGGTCTTGAGATAGTCCACATGTGCCGGGCGGTTGTCGAGCCGGGTTTGCAGGGCGCCTTCCTTGTCCTTGGCGATCAGGGCAACCAGCATGTCATTCCTCCTTGAGCGGTCTTGCCAGCAGTTGAGCCATCGCCTCGGGCAGGGTCAAGCTCTGGTTCACAAATCCGGTCACGCAAGAGGTGATCGGCATATCCAACTCCATTTGCGCGGCCTTTTCAGCCACCGCAAGCGCGGTTGCCGCGCCTTCAACCGTAATTGATCCGTCAAACTCCTCTTCGCGCCCGATTGACAGGCCAAGCCGGTAGTTCCGCGACAGGTTTGACGTGCAGGTCAAAGCCAGATCGCCAAAACCGCTGAGCCCGGCCAGTGTCTCGGCCCGGGCACCAAGCGCCAGCGCCATGCGCTGCATCTCCGCATAGCCCCGGGTCATAAGCGCCGCACGGGCGCTTTCACCCAGACCGGCGCCGATCACAGCGCCGCAGGCAATTGCGATCACGTTCTTCAGGGCACCGCCCAGTTCGGTTCCGATGATATCTGTTGTGCGGTACAGGCGCAGGCTGGCGGTCGACAATTCGGCTTGCAGGTCCTTACCGATTTCGGTGTCTTCACACGAAAGTGTCAGCGCTGTTGGGAGCCCGCGGGCAATGTCCGCAGCAAAGCTTGGTCCAGTCAACAAGGCGGGCACAGCGTCAGGCAGGGTTTCCGAGATGACGGCAACAGGTCCCAACCCGCTGCCCAATTCGATCCCCTTGCAACAGGCGACCAGACGGCGACCAGCCAACACCGGACCATGAGCCTGTAATGTGCGGCGCAGTTGTTGCATGGGAACCGCCAGCAGAATCGTCTCCGTGTCAGGGATTTCTGCCAGATCGTCGATAACCATCAAATCGTCGGGGAACGGCGCGCCCGGCAAGCGCCGGTCATTCCGCCTGGTCACTTTCATTTCCAGCACATGGTCAGGATTGCGCGACCACAGCCGAACCTTTCCCTGGCCTGCCAGCGAGATTGCCAGCGCCGTGCCAAAAGCACCTGCGCCCAGAACGGTGACAGTCATGCCTTTGCGCCTTTCTTGCCGCTGCCCAACAAGGCCGGGCTGTTCTGATCGAGAGGCCAGCGTGGGCGGGCCGACAGGGTCATGCTGTCGTGCGCACCCGCAAGAAACAGCTCTATGCCCGCATAGGCGATCATCGCCGCGTTATCGGTACACAGGCGTAGGGGTGGCGCGACAAACCCGATGCCCATTTCGCCACAGACCTCTTCGAGAGCGGACCGGATGGACGCATTGGCGGCTACTCCGCCCGCAACCGCTAGCACGGGAGTGTCTGGAGTTTCCTCCAGATAGATTTTCATCGCGCGACGCGTTTTTTCCGCCAGAGTATCGACGATCGCCGCCTGAAAGCCGGCACACAGATCGGCGCGGTCCTGACGTGTCAGGCCGCCTTGCTCGGCAACCAGTTGGTCTCGCAGACGCATGAGCGCGGTCTTGAGGCCGGAAAAGGACAGGTTGCAATCGGGCCTGTCCAGCAGGGGTCGGGGAAAGCGGAACCTTTTCGGGTCGCCGAGTCTGCCTTCGACCTCGACAGAGGGGCCGCCGGGTTGCGGCAAGCCAAGCAGACGCGCCGTCTTGTCAAACGCTTCGCCGGGCGCGTCGTCAATTGTCCCTCCCAGGCGGGTAAACGCCTGGGGGCCATGGACGATCAGATACTGACAATGCCCGCCCGAGACGAGAAGCATCAGATAGGGATAGCCGACCCGGTCGGTCAGCCGTGGCGTCAGCGCATGACCGGCAAGGTGGTTCACACCAATCAGCGGCAGACCGGTGGCGGAGGCAATCCCCTTGGCGCACATGACCCCCGACATGACACCGCCTATGAGCCCCGGCCCGGCCGTAACGGCCACGGCATCCAACTCGTCCAGGCCGACGCACGCCTGATCCAACGCCTGACGAACGCTGACATCCAGCTTTTCCGCATGCGCCCGCGCTGCGATTTCTGGAACAACACCGCCAAAGGCGCTATGCAATTCGGACTGCCCGAACACGACCGAGGACAGAATCTGAGGCGTGGAACCGTCAACAAGCCGCACAACGGCAGCGGCGGTATCGTCACAACTGCTTTCCAGTCCAAGTACGGTTAAGCTTTCGATCATCGGTTCCAACCGTTGCATCCTGTTCAGTTGGCGGGGTATCACCGCAGGCAACGGCAAACAATCCCGTCACACTGGAGGCTGCCCTGACCTATCTCTTGATGACTCGTCCACTGGCTTCATCCGAGAGGTTCGTGGCCAGGCTCTCCCCTGAAATCCTCAACAAGGTGACGGTGGTTCACTCTCCCTTGCTCGAAATAGAGTATCTTCAGGACGACCTCGACTTGCGAAAAGTGCGGGGGCTTATTTTTACGTCGGCCCATGGAGTTGCGGCCGCGTCGCAAATGACCGAGTCCCGCGACCTGCCCTGTTTCTGCGTCGGCCGAGCCACGACAGATGCCGCGCGACGCGAGGGTTGGAAGGCCACGATGGCCGGTGAGAACGCGGAAACGCTGATCGCGTTTATGCTTGCCGCGCGACCTGCGACACCGCTTTTGCACCTCAGAGGGGATCATGCCCGCGGCGATGTGGCGGAAACCCTGTCCCGTTCAGGTATGCCGACCACCGAGCGGGTCATTTACGCCCAGCACCTCTTGCCATTGTCTGAACCTGCCCAAGCGGCTTTGGCCGGGACATCGCCGGTTGTCGCATCGCTGTTTTCACCGCGCACCGCGCGACAATTTGCCGACATTGCCGCCCCCAAGGCCCCTGTATGGTTGGTTGCCTTGAGTCGCGCTGTCAGGGAACCACTTGAAAACGTGAAGAATATTCGCCTTGTGACGGCCGAGAGACCAGATGCCGAAGCAATGCGGAACGCGATGGAAACCTTGATCCGCGAAGCCATGCGGGTTGAGGGGCTGTCGGAGCCGCATTAATCTCGACCGGTATCTGGTATTTTTTGATTTTCAGAATCGAAAGGGACATCGCAGTGGCGGACAAGAAAGACCAAGAGTTGGAAACCGTCACCTACCAAGTCCCTGGGGACTCAATGACACCTGAAAACCAGCCTGCACTCGACAAAGAGCTTGAATCCGAGTCGGAAAACAAGGTTTCGTCAGAAGCAGAAGCAGAAGCAGAAGCAGAAGCAGAAGCAGAAGCAGAAGCAGAAGCAGAAGCAGTTTCGAATACCCAGGAGCAATCGACTGCGCCCGCACCAACCACAGAGCGTCGTGGCGGTTTTTTGGCAATCATGCTTGGAGGGGTTCTGGCTGCGACGCTCGGCTATTTCGCCGGCCGGACCGATGTGATCGATTCTTTCCTGCCGCCGAACCTGCGGGCAGGAAATGCCGAGGAAGAGATCGCCGAACTGAGCGCCCGAATCGCACAACAGGAAGCTACGCTGGCCGAACTGAAATCGTCGGTCGGCCAGATTCAGATCCCGGACATATCCGGTCTTGATGCGCGTGTCGGAGAGATCGCCGCAAAGCTATCCGAAAATGCGGAGGCCATGACGGCGGAAAGCGCCAGCCGATCCGACGCAATTTTAGCATTGGCCAACAGGCTGACGGAAATCGAGAAGCGACCAATCACCGAAGGCGCATCACCCGAAGCGGTAGCCGCCTACGAGGCCGAACTTGCCAGAATGCGCGAGGCGCTTGCCGCGCAGCGGGCGGAAGTCGAACAAATGGTGCAAGAGGCCCAGGCATTGAAAGCGAGCGCCGCATCCGATGCAACGGCGGCCGCAAACAGGGCCTTGATGGCCCGGCTTCATGCCGATCTGGACGCGGGAATGCCTTATGCATCGTTGCTGGAACAGCTTTCCCTGGCGGGCGTCGACGTGCCAAAAGCGCTTTCTGCAACGGCCTCCGAAGGCGCGCCAACCCTGGCAGAATTGCGACAGGGTTTCCCGGTCGCTGCCAGGGCCGCGTTGTCCGATCTTCGCGAGACCGAGAAAGGCACCGGTTTCCTTGCGTTTCTTGAACGGCAGACCGGGGCCCGTTCGGTTGTTCCGAGAGATGGGGACGATCCCGATGCGGTACTTTCCAGAGCAGAGGCAGCGGTGACTAACGGAGACCTTGCATCGGCGCTCGACTTGGTATCGCGTTTGCCGGATCCGGCCCAAGCCGCGCTGGCGGAATGGACTGAACTTGCCCGCGCACGGCACGATGCAATCACGGCGGCCGCCTCGCTGGCGCAAAGCCTGAACACGAACTGAAGGACAGTCCATGCTGTGGTCATTGCTCAAGATCCTGGTTTTCGTCGCGATCATTGCCATGCTGGCATTGGGCGCAGGGTTCCTTATGGAAACCAGTGGCGGTGTCCAGATCACTGTTTCAGGGATGGAATATACGCTTGGTCCGCTGCAATCGGTGATCGCATTTGTGGCATTGGTCGGGCTGGTCTGGCTGTTCTTCAAGCTTCTCACGCTTCTGATCGCCACGCTGAAATTCCTGAACGGGGATGAGACGGCGCTGTCTCGCTTCTTTGACCGTGGCCGGGAAAGACGCGGATACCAGGCGCTGGCCGAAGGGCTGATGGCGCTGGCCTCGGGTGAGGGTCGCCTTGCCATGAGCAAGGCCGCAAAGGCCGAGAAATTGCTGCAAAAGCCTGAACTGACCAATCTGGTGGTCGCCCAAGCCGCCGAGATGACAGGCGACACGCGCAAGGCGACCGAGACCTATCGCAAGCTGATCGGTGACCAGTCGACCCGTTTCGTCGGCGTCCGGGGCATCATGAAACAGAAACTCGCCGAAGGGGATGACGAAACCGCGCGCAAGCTGGCGGAAAAGGCGTTGGCCCTGAAGCCGCGTCACGAAGAGACGCAGGATGTGCTCCTGCACCTTCAGACACGGGCACAGGATTGGGCCGGCGCGCGGGCGACACTGGGAACAAAGCTCAAGACGGGCTCTTTGCCGCGTGACGTTTACAAGCGCCGCGACGCGATTCTCGCCTTGTCCGAGGCCAAGGATCTGATCGCCGAGGGCGCATCGGTCGATCAGCAGGAGCGCGCGATCGAGGCCAACCGACTGTCTCCCGATCTGATTCCCGCCGCTGCAATGGCGGCCCGGGCGCATATCGCCAAAGGTAAACCGCGCAATGCCGCCAAGATCCTGACCAAGGCCTGGCAGGTCCGCCCGCATCCCGATCTGGCCTACGCCTTTGCCGAGATCGTGCCTGACGAAACACCCTCAGAACGCATCAAACGCTTTGCCGCGCTTGCAAAAGTACAGCCCGACAACGCGGAAACCCGTCTGATGATGGCGGAACTCAACATCGTGGCGGAGGATTTTCCAGAAGCAAGGCGGGCATTGGGCGACCTGTTGGAGCGTAATCCTGACGCTCGGGCCTATACGCTCATGGCCGCAATCGAACGAGGCGAGGGGGCATCGGACGCCGTTGTACAGGGCTGGCTGGCGCGCGCGCTTACGGCCCCGCGCGGTCCGCAATGGGTCTGTGACAACTGCCGCCATGTTCACCGCGAATGGGCGCCGGTCTGTGAAAACTGCGGTGGTTTCGACACTTTGGCCTGGTCTGCGCCGCAGACACCGGAAATCGCATCGGTCACGGCAGCAAACTTGTTGCCGCTGATTGTGGGTGCGTCCAACGGAACCGAATCCGAGCCGGAAGAGGAAGAGTCCGATGACGTTTCTGTCGCCGAAGACGGGGAAGTACTGGAAGACTCACCAACCGACGTCTCAGAGGAGAACGACCGCAAATAACCTCTTTTCTAAGGCCTGAACGACTGATAAGTCACGCGCGGTCAAGGTAGCTTAGGCTGCTGATTGTAACGATTGGGTCCCTGTTCGGGCCGCTACAAGAGAAGAATGCCGCTGTAGCTCAGCTGGTAGAGCACGTCATTCGTAATGATGGGGTCGGGGGTTCGAGTCCCTTCAGCGGCACCATTCTTCTCGGAAAAACATGACGTTTCTCCGTTTTCCGTTTTACTGGCAGTATCCCTTGTTTCCTGGTGTGCCTTGCGCCGGTCTTCGTTGGGACGCGCTTTGCCGCAAATGGATTGGCGCTGTGACAGGCGGGTCCAGCGTTTCTTGGTGATTCTCGGCTCTTCGAAATTTGAATACCTTCGGAAAAACAGGTCCGGTTGGTTCTTTCTGGTATCCTAGTTTAAGAACTTCACGACAGTTGAAACGACGGATTCTTGCCCGAACATCCCGGGGCAACCCGCCGGAACTCCATCTGGGACCCAAGCCCTCTCCATCGAAATCCGGCAGACGAATACCGAGTGTTTTTCTTCCGAAAGCAGAAGACTCCTGCGACCGGGGTATTGGGGATACCTCTGCCTTGGCGCTGACTGCCTCCAGGCCTACAATATGTGGGTACCCACGGGTATTCCCGATGAACATAGACCAAAGATTCGGAGTGCGCACCGGATTTGTGTCGCTTTTAGAGGGCCGTATGTCGCAAAGTTGTGGTGAAGAGCGGCTTCGAAGATTTTGGTGCATTTTTTGATTTTTTTGTAAAAAGGCTCTTGCGGCTGTTGGAGAGAGACCGTAGATAGCCCCTCACCGGCGGCGCTGAGGTGCTGCTGACGGGCTGGAGAGACGGCCGGACGCGCTGGAGAGACGGCGGCATTCG